>WJKD01000725.1 GCA_014729315.1 Promethearchaeota archaeon
CTCTTAAACCTTTGAGCAATATTATTTCATTGGGCAAAAAGACCAATTTATTTTTAAATAAATTTAAATAAAGTAAATCTTGAAGATATTTAATTCTCTTTGGAATAGATGCAATAGAGTTTCTACTTAAATCTAAATGTGTCAAAGAATTATTATTAAAAAGAGTAAAATATGGTATTTTTTTTAAATCACATTTTTTTAAATCTAATTCTTTTATCTTTTCAAAAATAAATTTTATCTCTTCTCGACTTAGATAAGTATAATATTTTTCTAAAATCAGAAATTTAATTATAGGTTTAAATCCGCTCAGAAATCTTTTTGCTATTTCTTCCTTAAAAACCTTCAATGCGCTCTTATCTCCCAAGTCTGATAATTTTTTTAATAAGGGAAAAGAAAGATCAGCGCTTAACATATTCGTGTCATAATTATTTTCATACCATGCCTGTAAATTTGAACAATATACCCAAAATTCTTCTATAGGATTTATTTTTATATCAAAATTATTAAAATCTTTGTTAAGGCTCCCTTCTAATTTATATATTAACTCATCAACAGAATTAATTGATTCTAAATTTGAAATATCCCCCTTAGAAATATTTATTACTACATTTTTACATTGCTTAAATTTTTCATTATTAACAAAAATATTAGTTAGCTTGCCATTATATCTTAGATCTAAGAATTTGCTAATTTGATATATTAACGACAATAAGGATCCACACCTTGCATGGCTTGGTAAATATAAAAAGTGGCGTGAGGGGGAATTTCATAGGTCTCTAATAAGAGGCTTATTTTGAACTTTCGGCAAATCTTCGAATTGAAAGCTTGACCCCGATACCCAGATCTTCAGTTTCACCACCATCGAAAGGTTCTGGTGCGATCAGGCACAAAATTGTGCTTCCCGGGCTACGCCATCACGCCATTTTTTTATACATTAAAATTTAATATTTTAACTATTTTAAATTTTATCAAATTCAATTTAAAAAATTAACTATAATCTTCTAGTCTTAATTGAATCCCAAATCTCATTAGTTGTCATTCCCTTGTAAAGTAGCTTCTCGAAACAAGCTTTAGGACCATAGTTTCTTTCAGTTTGAAAAGCAAACTGGGTCTAGTTCTTTTAGGCGGTATATCTTCATATACCCAATCTTTCCATTGGGATTCTGGAATACCATTCATAAATAAATCGCATCGAGTTCATCCTTCGTGAAAAATGAAAGGTAATTCCCCTTTTTGAGGAACTTGCGAACCGTGGAATCTCCATTTTCAAAGCGTCTAGCAATCTCGCGCTTAAATACTCTTTTTGCTATAGGATCTCCAGCGATAGTCAATTCTCTGAGTAATGGAAATGCTAATGTTCGATGAAGCAGCTTTGTATCGTAGTCGTGTTCTGCCCATACTTGAATATTAGAGGCGTGGGCCCAAAAAATTTCTTTAGGACTGATTTGAGCGGCTATTTTGCGGGAATATTTTTCAAATTCTTTTTGGTCTGGATATCGATTAGCAAAAAACTTCTCCGCTTCGTCGATAGAATGTATCTGCTTTGCTTCGGAGGCGATGTCGACATTAGTTATGTCCACATTAAGAAGTAGAAACCTACATTGTGCGAATCTCTTGCCGTTGACAAATAATTCGACACGTCTAGGAGCATAAAGCCGTATTTCAATAAATCCATTTATTTTGTAAACCAAGACTAATCCAGCAAAATAAAGGGTTCCTGGTTTTGAATCAAAAAAATTATCCAGCACCCATCCAAATGATCTTGCTTGACTCTTCAAACCAAAAAATGTGTCTCTATTGATAAAGTCGGGATTGAACCCCGACACAGCCGCTTTACGGGGGAGGGCGTCCAGCTCTGCAATCCTTGTTATTTGATTACCTGGGACTTCGATTTCTTCAATATTGGGAAAGTTTTCCATTGTTGTAAAATCGAGCGATTTAAGATGGTTATTTCCAAAGTAGAGCCCTCGAACATGTGGGACTTTTTTAGTGCTCCGTATATTTAATAACGAGGAGATTTTATTATATTCAAAATTAAATCCTTTACTTGAAGGAAGATTCCAAAGTCCTGATACTGAAGAAATTTCATTATGGACCAAATAAATTGAAGATAAATTGGGAAGATGGGCGGTTATCTCGAACTTATTAATACAATTATTATTAAGTCGAAGGACTCTTAAACCCTTCAAATGGACTAGAGGTTCAAAACCACAGAGATCCACAATTTCGTTATGTTGAAGAGAGATTTCACGAAGACTTTCACAATTTTGAACGTTTTCCATACTTTTGAGAGATTTGATGCGATTTCTTGATAAATGTAATCTTTCAAGTTGAGGGAGATTCTCAAGCGGGGGAACTGAAGTGAGGTTACATTTCTTTATGTTTAATTCTTTAAGGTTTTTTAGGCATGAAATGGCGAAAAAGTTTGAGCTATTGGATAGATCGCAATTAAGAACTGTTAAATTCCTTAATATTTTAAATTCCTTCAAAAAAGAAAGATTAAATAGTTTTGACCCGTAAAAATCAAGTTCTCTAAGATTTGGAGCGAGAATTCTAGTTTGTTTTAGCTGACAATTCCAAATAGACAAGTCTTCTAAGTAAGGGAATAGGAAATCTTTTGGGGTTTCAAAAATGTAATTTTCAATAGTAAGAAATTTTAAGTGAAAATTGCCGTGAAACCATTTAACCCCAAGAAACGAGATCGTTCCTTTCGCATCCAATATGGCTTCTATTTGTCTTTTCTCGGTTTCACCAAGTTTAACAAATTCCTTTTTTGCACTGGGAGTTATAACACCTTGAAACCGCAATATAGTTCCTCTTATCTAAAACAGATTTAAAATTTAATATAGCAATATAGTTTTCGCGTTCTAATATATTTGATGGGGATTATTTAGTTATTAATTGGGTGAGTGCCAACGAAAACCAAGGTATTTATTTAGATATAAAGCATTAGAGAAATCTACTCGCAATCTAATATCATGATTAGTAAAGCTCAGATCGTCCCCGAAATTGTAAGTTATAAGGTTACCATTTTTGTCTTTTATCTCAAAGAGGAGATAATAAATAAAATAAATATCTACGAATATAATGTGTAATTTAGAAAGGAAATAATGTCATTTAAAATTTTCCGAGTAATAAGATGATAGATTGAGGACTAAATTTAATTTTTTATCACATTATTTATATTTTTTAAGACTAAATTTTGATTATATTGTAAAGAGATTGAATAGAACAAAAACTATAAATAAGAGATCTAATATAAAATTGACAAATGTAAGAAAAAATATTAAACTTAAAATGAGAATAACCGCATTTTAGTAAGAAATGTCGTATTTTGTAAATGAGTTTCGAGAGATTCAATATGTTGGTTTTTTAACGACCATTATTATTGGTCTTGAATTAATTTTTTACTTCTTCTATCGGTATTACTTAATTCGTGATAAACGATTACCGTTAAATAAGATATTAGTTTCATACGGATTATTCATATTATTGGGACTCTATAGTGGATTCCTATTTATGGTTAATACTTATTTCATCTCTGACTCTACTTTAACCGTAACGCTCTTAAAAATAGCGTATTCCTCTCTTTTCCTTTCACCAGCAGCGTTATTGTATTTTATTTTAATAGAGGACTTCGAAAAGTATTTTAACACTACACTGGTAAAAATATTATCAATAATTTCTTTAATTCCAGTCTTTTTGATATTATTCTTTTTCACTTTCAATTCAATGATTTTAATCTTTAGTTTATTTATTACTCTTGGGGTTTATTGTTTTCTTATTTACTTTCAAATAAAAATTGCGAGAACCTCAACAGATAATATAAGACAGAGACTTATATATTTCTTGATTGGAGGGATATTTTTCTATTTTTCGATGTTTCTTATCGATCAAAATTTCTTAGGATTCACGGATCGAAAATTTGGAAATTTTGTTTTTGCAATTTGGATAATAAACTTAGCGATAAGCTTTTCTCTATTTATATTTGGGGTGTATCATTTTCCTGCGTTCTATGAGTTTAAGTGGAAAGAAAATATGCTGAAATTGTTGATTATAAATCAGAAGAAGAATTCATGTTTATTCAGCTATGATTTTACTTCCTCTAAAGATAAGGAGAAAAATACCTTAAACGAGAATTACGATAAATTCTTTTCGGGGGGGATAATGGGTATTGAAAATATCATTGCGACGATAACAGATAGCGAAAACGAAAAAATTAATAAGATTTCTCAAGGAGATTCATTAATACTCTTAGAATATGGAGAAAAAAAGCCTTCTTCGCTAATATATGCTCTTATGGTTAAAAAGGATATAGGCAGTTATAGATATTTCTTAATTAAAATAAAAGAATCGTTTGAATCTTTTTATTCAGATATTTTAAATTCGCTTGACAGTTTTGAGGAGAATAAAGAACTTCTTTTTAGAAGTTACGATATAATTATAAAGAATATTATCAAGGGAGGGATTTAATTGCTACTCGTTGATTTTCCGATTAATGGTCCGTTAAGAATTCCATTGTTAACGATTGAGTGGATATTTATTATAATATGTGTTCAATTGAGTTGTATTTTTCTTTTTCGATATTTCAAACGTGAGAAGGAATTGAGAAATTTACAAGAGTTAGGTTACTTCTCCTTACTAATGGGTTTCTCAGTAATGTGGTTCTTTTACATTATTAGCGATTATTACGCATCTGATGAAATCGTGTCTCCGTTTTTGGGATTTTGGGCGGTCGGAAGTGAACGCTATCTTTATTTAAATTTAGGATATTTTACCATAATGGTAGGAGCCTTGTTTTTTCTTTATTTTATAGAAAAATACAAGTTTGTTTTTATTAAGAGGTATTTATTCACAATTCTTTTCTTAATATATGCGATTTTATTTATTTTATTATTTCTCATCGATATTAGAATCCCTCAAAACATCACATATATGTTTTGGCCGTTATTTATCTTATTTTTTTTCTTATATTTAGTAGATTTCGGGCGGAGAGTAAAGAATAGAAAGACTCTTTTTTATGGAGTGCTGAAACTTTTTCCCGGAATTGTTTTGCTATTAGTTGGATTTTTATTTACTACAGACGCTTTAATTAATGTTTTTGGCTTAGAGATTAGACTTTTTGGTGCCGTTTTTCAGTTGATTGGGATAGTTCTTCTATCGATTTTCTTTATGTCATTGCCACCTTTTTCCGAGTTCGATTGGCAGGACAAGCTAGAATCACTTTATATCATTAATATGGCCGGGATAGGTTTATATTTCAAAGATTTCAAAAAAAGGGGGGCAAAATTGGATCAGAATCTAATATCGAGTGCGCTTTCCAGTATTAATATCGTATTAAAAGGTTTAACGAAGGAATCAAAAGGCTTTTCTGTTATAAAAAAAAAACGAAATATTATTCTAATTTATCAAGGTAAATATGTGTTTGGTGTGTTAATTTGTAACGAAGAATTAAATATTGCTAAATTAGTGTTAAAGGATCTCATTGAAAAATTTGAAACGATCTATGCAAATATTCTTGTTGATTGGGACGGAGAATTGAGTGTTTTTTCGCCCACAGAAAATATCGTTCGAGAAATTTTCTCTATGAAATAATGATTATATCAAGATAGAAAGAGTATACAATTTTAACTTGATATTATTTTTCGGATCACACGCTTCTTAAAATTATCTCCCGTTTTCTGTCGCCAAGCGGCTAACCGAGATTTCATGTCTTTAATAATAGGGATACTAGATTCGTCGTCAATTAAATTATTTAACTCGTAAGGATCTTTCGTCAAATCATACAACTCGTCGAGATCCCTTTCATTGTATACATATTTATAGCGTTCGGTTACAACAGCTCGTCCCAAGTGAATGTGAAAATGACCATGAGTTTGACACACGACTTCTTCACGCCATTTAATGGACTCTCCTTTACATAAAGGAAGGATACTTGTTCCGTCAACAAGCGAATCAAACCTAAGTCCAGCTGCGTCAAGAATTGTGGGGGCAAAATCAATACTACTTATAAGTTCATCACGCTTTTGACCGGGAGCGATTTCTTCGGGATAACGAACGACCAAGGGAATTTTGATTAGCTCTTGGGGCATATAACAATCTTTGTCAAAATGACCTCCATGACAAGCCAAACCATCACCATGATCCAATGTCCAAACCACTAAAGTATTTTCGGCTAATCCCAGCTTATCTAAAACTTCTAATATTAACCCTCCAGCGTGATCAATCATTGTGTTGTGAGCGTAGCTTATTGCTAAGACTTTTTGCCATTCTGACCATGGGAGGGGATTTGGATAGATTAATTTCCCATTTTTACTGATTGGATAATAGACATCGTTTTTATATATCTCTGGTTTTCCTGACAGATCACTATCGAAACTGGGATAAATCGGAATATCTTTTGGGTCGTAGAGATCTAAGAATTCTTGAGAAACAAAATATGGGGGATGAGGTCCCCAAAAATCGACTCTCATATGAAATGGTTGATCGTTCCCCGACTCGGATATTTTTGTTAGTTGTTCTATTGCCGATTTCGCAAGGAAAAAGGACTCGTGGGTATCGTTCGGTGTAGTCATAATTCCAAATGCTCCTTCGTTATATTCTGGACCTTTGGGGGTATATAATTCACCTACTTGTAAATTAGAATCTTTTAGGCGGGGCCAATTCGGATCCCAGAAACTTCTCACGATTTTAGTTTGAAAATGAGGAAGGTTTCGTTTCTTTAAATAATCTTTATACTCTTTAGTGATTAAGGGATTGCCAAATCCAGGGTAGCAAAAACCTTTTCCTCCCAAGTCGTGAACAGTACCAGGTCCTGCGTGCCATTTACCATAATAATAAACCTCGTATCCCCCCCTGTGTAATATTTCAATATATGTTTGCTTATCAAAGGGATGGTTAACATCGTTCATTAGTTCTAAGTGTTTATGAGGATACAATCCTGTAAGAAGGGTTCTTCTAGCAGGTCCGCATAAAGGGCACGCTGTATACGCATGAGTAAATTCAACACCCTCTTTCACTAACCTTTCAAAATTAGAGCGATGGATTTTAGGACCACCAGACATCTTTCCATGACCGTAATAAGTTTGATGGTCGTTAAATAGAAATAAAATATTTGGTCTTTTTTTCATGACATTATCTCATTTTCAATACTTTTTAGAAAAAACAAATCATAAAAAAGCTACATAATTTCATTAAATGTTATATTTATAAAAATCTATCGAGTCCTTTTCCTTTTTTATATTCTTCTGCGTTAATTATGATAGGTTCAACAACATCGATTATTCTCTTTGAAAAGTTTTTAACTTTTGAAAGTTCCCTCCTTTTATATATATCGATAATCGATTCTCTTAAATTATTGAGAATGAGCCCTGCCCATTTCATCTGATTATCGGATTTTCCAGATCTTATCGAATTTAAATATTCTTTATTCAGCAGAATTTCAGAAATCTTATAATTCCATTTTCTATAATCACGAGGGATCCATCTTTTTTCTCGTAATGATAAATTATACTTTTTACAGAGAACGTAGAGCTTTTTGTGTAATTTTATTACATATTCATTCGATGGATAGATGTTGTCTTTATACAACTTTAACAAGGGGTCGATTATCGCTCTATATGGGCTATTTTTTAATTTTTTAATAAAATAATCCTTCTGCTCATCTCTTAAAGTTAAGCCCGCAGAAAAGAGTAAGAAATCTCCCCCTGCTTCTTTAGTTTTTTTAATAATGTTTTCTAGATCTTTATCTTTATCTGTAAGATATGGGATTATAGGAATGAGATATGTTCCAACTTGAATATTATTGGTTTTTTCTTTGATAATTTTAATAGCTTTTATACGCTCTGAGGGAGGTGATGAATATGGCTCTAAAAAGCTTGCCAATTCGTTTTTCATGGTTGTAATCGAAAAACCTATGGTGCTCCAAGTTTCTTGTCCAATTCTATCTAAGAGGGCAATATCTCTCAATATCAACCTACTTTTCGTAGCAATATTTATAGGATATTTGTGCTTAGCGATTACCTTTAGAATTTTTTGGGTATTCTTAATTTTTTTTTCGATTTGTTGATAACCATCACAGACACCTCCAGGACCTATAACGTCCGGAAGTAGAGTTCGAGATTTTTTTAACTGCTTATCTAGTATTTTATCAATATTTTTTTTAATAATAACTTCTTCTTCAAAATCAGAAAGATAATATCTATTACTTCGGGCGTCGCAATAAATACATGCGTGCTCGCATCCTTGATATGGATTTATTGTATAACGGCACCAAAACCATGAGTCTGGATATTTAAGATTATTTATCGCGGATTTGAATTCTTTTTCGATGTAGCTTACCATTAATCCTAATTAGCAACTAGAGTCAAAAAAGATTTATGTCAAAAGGTGAAAAATCGCCCAGTTAATTATCATGAGAAATATATGATAAGATGAAAGCAAATGAACAAATTTGAGCGTTTTTTCATTGATTATATATAAACTAAACATTTATGCTTTTCGATTATAGTTAATAAACAATTAATTCTAGTTAAAGTGCGGAGCGTAGAAATTTGTATAACCATTAGGTTCAGTAATTTATCGTTTTTGGTTTGTTAAGATGTCTGAATGAAAAAGCACATTGATTTTATTCACTAAAATGTAAAAAGTTTGATACTATAATTTTAAGAGAAATCTAATTTCTCTTAAAAAAATAGTCGATGAAAGGCAAAATGAAGTTTTTAAAAAATTCATACAAATTCGTAAATTTATACTTTTGGTTTTTGTATTATTTTAAAAAAAATTTTACATTAGAATCATCTAACCCGATTGGGACATTTTAACTTATTACATCCTATTCTCATCGTCAGAAGTCAAAACAAAAACAATTTTTTAGTATTCTGATGATATTGAACCATTATTTACTTAGTACCTTTTTCAAAAAACTTGATAGAATCATAGATTTATTCACATAAATCATTATAAAGAATATTAAGAAAAATGCGCCCTCCGGGAATTGAACCCGGGTCCTCGGGTTGGAAACCCGAGATTCTCACCACTATACTAAGAGCGCTTAGAAGTGTGCGTAAAAAAATGATATAATCTGTATGATCAAAAAATGATCATTTCTTTTAACTTTACTGCTTTTAATAGAGATATAGAAGGTTATGAAGAATCTCATAATAGTAAATTGATTTATTTAATGTGGTCCACGCACCTAATGGGTAAAAAGAAAGTGAAATCAATTTTTTAGATAAAGATAATCTAGCATTAGAAAAAGTGGAATTTTAAAATCCTCCGATAATGATCATATTTTTAGTTTTAACAGACGAGTAATTGCTTATATTCTTTCATAGCAGAATGAGGCAAGGCATTACTTAAAAGTTGAGAGGTGTAAATACACATCAGCAAAATAGTATAGGTTTTTACTATCTAAAAATTCAAATTAATTTTAACATTATTGGTGTGAATACACTTTAAAAAATATTATACGCCATTTCATAGGAATTAATTATCTTACTAACTACAATCCAAGCATCGAGTTTATATTTAGAAATTGAAATCAATCTATCAGATAAAGATAAAACCATTTTTGAAAAGAAACCTTTTTGAAATCCGCCTATTACTGCTACAATATTTTTAGAAATCTCACTTTGGAATAAATCTTGAACAGGATACTCCAACGCACCTTTGTGAGAAAATAGATACACCTCGGGATCCGAAATTGTATCGAGAAGTTCTACTAAATTTCCTCTAAATTGCGAGATGAGAAATCCTTCTTTAACTTTTATCTGCCCGTCGATTAATAATTTTGCCATTAAACCCTTAAATCTATTAAAATTTCTGGTAATCCTTATTTCAGGATTAAAATGAAAAATCTTACTTCGATTGGTATGTAGGTATAGTTTTAAATTTTTGTTTTTATTTAATGGGGAGCCTAACGCGTTCAAAAGGCATAGATGAACAAGATCAGGTCTGCCCCGCTTCTGATTATCCCTTAAAAGATGCATTGCAGTATGATGTAGAGCATTATCAAGGAGCTGAGATGCGTAATTCTTTTTCGATATAGTTCTTTTCACAGCTGAGTGAGAACGGATAGATTTTGGTATAAGTTCTATGCCAGAATCAACTAAAATTAAAATCAAGGGCATAAATAACAATTAGAGAAACGATTTAATAATTCTTTTTTATTTTGATTTAATAAAATATCTTTTAGTATAATTGCATTCTAAACAAGTCACACTAATATGTGAGCCTTTTCCACTTCTAGATTGCATTCTTATTCTGCAATTATCGCCATACACAAGTAAGCTATAACATTTTTGACAAATACATTTTTTCCATTCTGCAGGAATTTTTAATTTAGCTCTTTGAGCGTATCTTCGTACTAAATATATATATCTATTAGCTAATTCTTTATCTATAGGGTATGTTTTTTCTGCTAATTCAAAGAGATATTTAATTCTCCCGTTAGCAATTTGTTTCATTAACCCTTTATTTCGACCCATTTTTTCTCATTTTCTTCTTATTTATTCGAATTAAAAGGAGATGGAAATTATAAAAGTTTTGCCTCTCACATCTAAAACGGAAGAATTTGATGCGTTTGCGACTTGTTGCGCTAACTCTTTTGTGTTAGATTTTGTTGCAATCGATTTCAACGCTTTCACTTTGATCGTTTTATAACGCTTTAAAAATTTATTAATATGACTAACGAATTCTTCGGTTATTCCCTTTTTTCCAAGAATACAATGAGGTTTTTCTAACAAAACTTTTTTAAAATCGTCGTTAGATGTCAAGAAAATTACCTAAATACAAAAAATTTTTAATTTATCTTATATTAAAAAACAATATAATTAAGTTAGTTAATAACCACATAAGTAAATTATGTCAATATTTGTTACAGAGCCAAGGCAGTTAATCGAAGCGATTGCCGAGAAATTAAAGGAATATCCCGAGGTCAAAGCCCCCGAAGGGAGTGAATTTTGGAAAACCGCACATTATAAAGAGTTAGCCCCAGTAGAAGACGATTTCTGGTTTATAAGAGCAGCGTCTTTAATGAGAAAAATAGCAAAATACGGTCCTATTGGAGTAAATAAGTTAAGAAAACAATATGGCGGAAGAAACAGAAGAAAAATGGGATTGGGTCATAGTTCAAAGGCAAGTGGAAAAATTATAAGAGTAGCACTTCAGCAACTGGAAGACGCAAATTTATTAAATGGTACGGAGAAGGATGGCCGGAAACTTTCTCCAGAAGGGCAAAGCTTATTAGAAAGAACTGCCTACGCAATAATGAGAATTTCTAAATAAATTCAAAATAAAATTTATAGCGTGTTGAATCTTGAGCGAAGAGGATGAATTAGAGGAAATAAGAAAACGGAAACTTCAACAAATGCAAGAACAAGCGGCTCAGCAGCAGATTGCTGAAGCTCAACAGAAGGAATTTGAAAAAAAAAAATACAATCTGATGAGGAAGGTTTTATCTCAAGAGAGCCGTCAACGTTTAGAGAATATACGTCTTGTTCGGCCTCAATTCGCACAACAAGTGGAACTGCAGTTGATTCAGCTTTATCGAAATGGCCAGCTAAGAGGCGCAACTCCACTGACTGATCAAACGTTCAAAAAATTATTAAAACAACTTACCGGAAAGAAAAAAAAATTTAATATTAAAAACTTATAGGTGTATTCGTTTAAAATGGCAAGAAACAAGGACCTTCCATCGAAATTAAGAAGGGCTAAAGCAAACAATCAAAGTAAATCTATTCCCAGTTGGATAATTATGAGGACTGGTGGTAAAGTAAGGAGTAGCCCTTTTACTCGACGCGAATGGCGTAATAGAAGATTAAGGAAAGATTAAATTTTCAGATTGTATTTTTAGATCACTATTTTGAGAATGAAAAATGGCAAAAAAAAAGAGTAAAGAAATAAGTTTAGATGATTTAGAGGAGGAACTCGCAGAGGCCGAGGAATTTCTGGAAGAAGCAGAGGAGGAAGAGGAAGAAATTGAAGAGATCGAGGAGATTGAAGAGTTTTCCATCGAAGAAGCAGTTGAAGAAGAGGACGAGATAAGTGAGATATTTGAAGAGGAAGAGGTATTTGAAGAGGAAATCGAGGAGATTGAAGCACCTAAAGAAGAAATCGTTGATGAACGAATATATACTATTCCATTATCGAAAGCAAGGCGCGGACCCCGAACCAAATGGGCAAAAAAAAGCATACGATTTTTGAGGGAATATATGAATCGTCATTTCAAGCCAGAATATTTAGTTATTTCGCAAGAAGTAAACGAGAAAATCTGGGAAAGAGGTATAAAAAAACCACCGAGAAAGTTAAAAGTAAGAGCAACTAAAAACATAGATGGTCTTGTGGTGGTATATCTTGCGTAATTTCTCAAATTATAAGAAGTTTCAGAGATTTTAATTAAACTCTAATTTTTTACAAGAAATCAAAAAAATTTCCTTTTATTATCATTTTCATTTTTTAGGATTAAAGTTTTAACCACTATTAAAAAGTATTATCCTCCCAACTCATTATATATCGCCGAGAATGAAGTCTTAGCGCAATTAATAAAACATGGTAGATAGAGTTCCAATTCACTTAATTATTGTTTGTGGAAAAATTTGCGGTGCGGTTTTCGAAAAATCTTCTCGAATTACTTTTGAAGTAATTGAGGAGTCAGAGATAAAATATCCCAGCAGTTTGGCTGACCAGATTTAATCCCCAGTGGAAGCTTTATAATCTCACCGACTAATACGCACCATACGATGGACTTGCAGATTATCGAATCGATGATTAAAGTAATGAAAAAAATACAGAGAAATTCCCATAAAGACATAAAAGGTAAAAAATAAAGCTGAAGAGATATTATTCTCCATAATTAAAAATGGTATGAAATTAAGTTTATTAAAAGCAACCACAAATTTGGAGTCTGTTTAATCTTTGGCTATCCTGAAGTCTCAAATTTTCGGAGGAAGTTTGATTGGTGTGTATTTACTATCAAATAATTCGTATGTTCTCTATCCGAACTTACTATTAAAACCACTAAAGAAAAAGTTTCAAGCCACTTTTGAGGTTCCATTTTATCCGATGTCGATTAATAATTCGAATCTCCTCGGCATTTACTCAGCTTCAAATAAATACGGTATAATCATCCCAAGCATCACTCGTGAAGACGAAATAACAAAATTGGAATCATATTTAGATGGAGAAGCAGAAATAGGACTTTTAAACTCCAAGGATAATGCCTTTGGAAATTTAATCTTGTGCAACGACAAAGGTGCAATAATTAGCTCTTTCCTAAAAGAAAACAAAAAAGAAATTGAGGATATCCTCAATGTTGAGGTGGTAATTTACGAATTTGCGAATTCACATCTACCAGGATCTATTTCTGTTGCAAATAATCTTGGCTGCGCTGTCCATCCTCTCACTAACGACGATGAGATTGAACTAATAAATTCTGTTTTGAAGGTTAAAGAAACTGATGTATCTACAATCAATAGAGGAATACCATACCTCAGTGCTGGAGCCATAGTGAACGATCAAAGTGGAATATTTGGTTCAGCGTCAACAGGACCAGAAATGATGAGATTGTCTAATGTTTTACGGCTTTGAATTATCATTGTTAACTTGTCCATAAATCTTTCATAACTTGATTTATAATAAAATCCATTCAAAAATACCTTCAGAGTAGCACTAATAAATTATATAATTTTAAGCTCGCTTTCTATTGTATTAAAATTGGTTTTTTAGAGAGGTATATGAATTAAAAAGGTAAAGTTATTATTTTTATTATTATTTTTTTAGTTATTACTTTTAGCATCTAAAAATTGAAAATTTATGTCGGAAATCAAGATATTTCGAATCATAGGCACTTACTGGAAAAATCATAAAAAATATTTATTTAGAAAAGAGATAAGAGCTCTTAAGGAAGAAAATGCAGTGGAAAAAGCCTTGTCGCAAATCACTTCAATAGGTCTTTTTAGACGACAAGTAAAGATCCAAGAAATAGAGGAAATTAGTCCTGAAGAATGCGAAGATTATATGATTAGAGAATTATCTCAGTAGAGAAGTTAAGAGTAATAAATAATTATCACAAGGTGTATTTTAATGGAAAATCCTCAACAAAATGCTCAAGCTCTACTTTATCAGTTAAGATACTTAAGGGAACAACGCGATATGTATTCTCAACAACTTGAGATCATCAACGCTTCCTTAAATAATCTTATAAACACAAAGAACACTGTAGAAAATTTGAAAGCTGTAAATGATGGAGAAGAAATTCTGGTTCCTATTGGTGGTATATTAAACCTTAAAGCAAAAGTTACCAATCCCGATAAAGTTCTACTATATGCTGGTCACGATGTTGTAATTGAGAAAAATCTCGAGGACTCAATTGAATATATTGATAAAATGATTTCTCAACACAACGAACAAGTAGAATTTTTACGAGAAAGGACCCAAAAGTTGGAACAATCGATTCAACAAGCTACTCAGACTCTTCAAAACATGAGCCAGGGGTTGGGACAAAACCTAGGAATGGTAAATGAATAAATCGAAAAAAATAATTATTTTCTAATTCTTTTTAGTTTGAGTGAACCTAAGGATGCTTGATAAATTAAAGAATACATTTTCTAATTTTGTTAAGAAAACGCTCAGCGAAGAAAAGCTAGAGGATTCTTTAGACGAATTAAAATTAATGTTGATAAAGAACGATGTAGCTATCGATACTGCCGATGAAATATGCCAAAGAATAGTCAAATCGTTTAAAGGAGAACAGATCGGATTATTAAGTTCAACTAAAAAAACGATGTTTAATGTTTTGAAAGAGGCTATTACGGAAATTTTAACGCCAGACAAAGAGATTAAGCTCATTCAAGAGATAAAAAAAAAGACCAACCAAAACGAACCTTATGTAATTGTATTTCTTGGAGTCAATGGTACGGGAAAAACAACAACCATGGCGAAGATTGCGAGTTATTTAAAAAAGCACGGGATAACTCCAGTTGCTGCCGCAGCCGACACATTTAGAGCTGGTGCGATTGAACAACTCACTTATCATATGAATAATGTAGGAGTAAGAGTTATCAAACACGAATATAAGTCAGATCCAGCTAGCGTATGTTTTGACGCCATTGATCATGCTAAAGCAAAGGGAATTGGAGCTGTGTTGATCGACACCGCAGGCAGACAAGTTACCGATAAAAATCTAATGGTTGAAATGCAAAAAATTGTTCGAGTTGCTAGACCAGATTTGATTATATTTGTCGGTGATAGCCTTGCGGGAAATGACGCGTTATTTCAAGCAAAGGAATTCAAAAAGAATATCGGAATTGACGCAAATATTCTTACCAAACTCGACGCCGATGCGAAGGGAGGTGCTGCTTTGTCTATTGCCTACGAAACAAAAAAGCCTATTATCTTTGTTGGGACAGGGCAAGGATACGAAGATTTAGAAAAGTTTTCCCCGGAAATTTTCATTTCGAACATTCTTGACTTAAATTAATTTATTATTGATTCTTTGAAAAGAACAGATAGATTTTTTACTTAAATTAAATTGAAAATATTATGTCTAGCTATCCGAAGTACGCTAAATACGAGAAATATAAGGAGAAAAAAAAGCCTGGTCTTTATCAAAGATTTAAAACTTTCTTAAAAAACGCTAAAAGAGTGCTCAAAATCGCTAATAAACCCGGAAGAAAAGAATATTTACTTGTTTTTAAAATCTGTGGAATAGGACTAGTTGTTTTAGGAGTATTGTCGTATGTCATTCAGCTAATATTCAGTGTAGCACTTCCAATAGGAGATTAAGGATACTCATTGCATTTTTTATGGATTCAATAAATTTTAAAAAAATTTGTCCTTTCTCTTTACCGTTTTTCAAGCAGAAAGCCATGTCCTTTAGGGCATGGATGAATGCGTTTAAAAATCAATAAACTCAAATGGTGATCTCATTTTTATACTATCCAAATAAATAAATAAAGAATAATGGAATATCGAAAAGATCCTCACAGAGTCTATTCTCTCATATATC
>WJKD01000726.1 GCA_014729315.1 Promethearchaeota archaeon
AGATTAAAGAGGAATATCCTGGTTTTAGCGATTATTTTATAGAGGCTAATATTGATTACGAAGAAATTACCTACTTACCAAACGCTAAAATGGCTGAGACTTTTATTCCGCACCCTGGACTGGTCATAGCGGGCGATAGTGCGGGCTTTGTAAATCCTTTTGGCTCGTCAGGCTTATATTACTCGATGGAAATGGCGAAATCTTGGGTTAACATGCTAATCGAAAAGTTAAACGACTCAGATCTATGGAGCGGTGCAAATATGGAGCTCATGTCCACTCGATTCAAGGATTCTGAGGTGTTTCAAGAAGTCAATCACATGTATAACTTGATTGGGGCTTTTGAGTATAAGATTTTTAATCGTATGAGAACATCCGAACGTATAAATAAAAAATGGGATTATATCAAATCACTTTTAGAACAAGCGTAATACTTGAGCTTAGAAAAGGATAAACGGAAAAAATAAATTTAGTGACTTTTTATTAATATTTACATTACTACCCAATATAGATTTTTTTTCATTCAAAAAAACTCCGAACGAATTATAGTGCTCAGGTCGCATAGCTTGGTAGTGCGCTGGTCTGCTAAACCAGTGTCCAACGGACTCGTGGGTTCGAAATGCTCGGAATAGCCTCCGTTCCGCACGAATTTCCCACCCTGAGCGCCTCTTTTGTTTTTATAAATTTTAATTTCGCTTAACTATCAACTGTTTCTTACACTACTTTTCATGCACTGAAAATCTCTCTATATTTCCC
Organism: Promethearchaeota archaeon; assembly: GCA_014729315.1. The sequence continues at coordinate 754 of WJKD01000726.1, forward strand.
CAAACCTTCTCAATATAGATTAATTTATTTATGTGAAATTCGATGTATTATTTAAAGAAATTTTTTAAGATAGGTGATTGATAGAATGGTCGAATTAACTCCTCTCGATATCTTAAACGGAGTATTGTCAATTATAATGGTCGTGATAAGTGTCTCTGTGGGAATGGTATTGATATATAAGTACGCTAAATATAAAAGAAAACCCCTTCTCTATATGGGTATAGCACTAATATTAATTACGGAAGTATGGTTCACTCATTCGCTCGCACTTATTTTAATTCTCACGACAGGAAAGGGATTACCTCCAGAAATTTTCTTTATAATAGCTTTTATATTAATACCCTGGGCTCTCTTAGCGTTGATGATGGTCATAACTGAGTTGATCAACAAAGAGAAATTAAAATTAATTGTATCTATCTACGTTCTCTTTGGAATCGTTTATACCATATTCTTTTTTGTGTTCCTCTTTACAAATATTCAGTTAATAGGCGAATTATCTAGTCCAATCGATCCACACACGGGGTTATATCTAAGTTTATATCTTTTATTTGTGTTGACTAATATTTTTATTACGGGTTATCTATTTTTTCGGGAAAGTCGAAAGAGTCCAGATCCAGAAATACGATTAAAGGGAACTCTATACTTTCTCGCAAGTACCTCTTTTGCGATAGGTTCAATTTTGGATACTTTGGCTTTAAATGTATTATTTTTAATCATTGTTAGGATAATCCTTATCTTATCCACGATAGAGGTTTACGGCGCCTTTGTATTACCTAATTGGATGAAGAAGCTATTTCTAAAGAAAAAATAAATGCAAAAGCGGAATATTTATCTAAATTCTCTTTTTTTTTATTCTTTATATCTCTATTTATTAAAAAAATCAAAAACCAAAAAAATCAGAAGTTTTTGAACTCATCGCGAGCTTAAAATTAAAATAATTTTCAATAACCGTAAAAAGAAAATCCAAATATTCAATTTGTATCTTAATTCCCTTTTCATCTTCAAAATAATCGATAATTTTCTTTGATGTTAGCTCTTCGTTGTGCTTTAAATTATTATTAAGTTCAATCACTCTGTTAGATAAATCATAAACTTTGTGAATTTCATTTCTTAAAAGTATTAAGCTTGTTTTAGAATCATTTTCCGCTAAAAACTTTTGGATGATTGTTCTTTCTAAATTTATATTCTTTGGGTTTACAATTTTATATTTATCGTTGATAAGGTCGTTCTCTTCGAAGATAATATAATCTTCATACCGTTTTTTTTCTTTTCTATAAACTTCTCCTTTCTCAAAAGAAATATTAAATTCAAAAGTATTTTGAAAAATAAATTTAAATAATTTACTTAAATTGAATTGTAACTGATCTGGAACATCCAAAAGTAGGATTTTTTTCTTATAAAAGCAACTATGGAGGATATAACTTAACCAAATCGCATTAAAATTATTTGTAATTAAAAAGAGGTCTATCATATCTTGAGATGGAACTATTTTCTCTTCCACAAATTGTTCAATATCCATCTCTGGAGTTTCCAACTTGAAGTCAGTTAAAAAGCAATCCCTTACTTTAAAATTCTTATCAATGTAAGCAACAAAAGAATGTTTACAGATCAGATCTTCTGCAATATTTATAGCAGAGATACCTCTTTCGCTCTTCCGAATAAAATTTTCATTTAACTCGATAGTTCCCGACGTCGAACAAACAGGGCATTGTATTTCTATTCCCACCATGATGGACTTAAAATTGATTCAATACTGATTTGAAATTCTCAAAGTGTTATAATTTGCATGGAAAAACAATAATAAATATCTATAGTTTATTAACTATCATTCTTAGTTTTAAAGTTATTAGAAAATGCATACATATGATTAAATCGTAGAGATCGTAGGGTAGAAGTAAATCACCTTATATTTTTCAGCTATTAAATAAATGTTCTTTCTCCATGGAAAATATCGTTGACTTATAAATTTCTGTTATAATTTACTGATTAGGTTTTAAAAAACTATTAAAATTTTAAATTCTTATATACTTAATATTAAAGTCTTAATCGACATTGTAAAACATTGATCTAGAAATTATTTATATTAATCGTCAAATATAACAACTGTAACATATAGAGGTCGAGCAAGACTTCCTCTTTTCATGAGCCCATGGTCTAGTGGTTATGACGATGCGCTTACTTGGGTTTAATAAGCGTAAACCCTAAGCAGACCGCATAGGTCGAGAGTTCGACCCTCTCTGGGCTCACCATCTTTAAATTACCCTTTAAATCACAAAAGAAGTCCTATCTATAGAAAACATTTATATTAGTCTTCTCGAAAGTGGTGAACTATTTCTCGTTTTTCTTCGAGTGCTAACACGTCTTCCTTATCGGGGAGTTGATCGAAATCTTTTTTATCGAATTCTAAAACGCAGTGTTTGCAATCGAAACTATCTCCATAATCAACAATATCTTTGCTTCCACATCTGGGGCAATAGTATTCCTTTTTTTTCATCTTCTCTCCTTTACTTTTAAGGATTTTGTCATAATTTAAAATTGGAGTAATTCCTTAAAAAGTTACTTCTCGTGTTCTAAAGGAGAGCTTTGCGTACAATCAACGTGTTTTTTACACACAAACAATGTAAAAGTCTAGTGTTTCTTAAACTGAAATCTAAGTAGCGAGAATTTACGAGAACGATCGAAGCGACGATACTTGAAATCGTCGGGAAATCTTACAAAAAAGACTAAAAATCTATAAAATCAACAGTAAAAAGGTTGTATTGGGGAGAGAATTTTAATAAAGAAAGAGGAATCAAGGCTACTTAAGAAATTAGGATAAGAAGAATTATAAAAATAGTTTTTTCATACGATTGGGTCGAAGAGCGCTCATCTTACAATTTCGCAGATATCTTCCAATGTGATAAATTATCCCTGGAGCGTCCGTACCTTCTTTCAATAGGACAATATTTTCCAGAAATCCGAATCGTTCGATCGAGACGATGTCTCGAAGATGGTTCTGTCGTAATAAAACTTTTTTAAATTGGTTTTTCGTAGCTCCGCTCACAAAGATTCCTTCGAGGTTCTCGTCTGTAATTTTTTTAAAAAGATCTAAGGTGGAACTGGTAAGCTTTCCCCTCAGATTAGTATTCTCGGGCTCTTTTTCTACGATTTCCAATACTACAGGAAATCTATCGATAAAGTTATATGCCTTAATAATTTCGGGAATTGATTTCTTCTTGTTATTGCACAATTGTTCGCGTAACGTGTGTAAATTAAGTAATACATCTGCGTATGGGTTTACAACGGCACAATTCACAAAGATTCCGAATCCTACTTTTCCTACATCAGTCATAAATCCTTTTAATGTATTTCCTATTTGAACATTATCGAATTCGACAATAGTACCGATTTCTTTTTTTAAAAGATTGTGAAGAAAAATCTCTTCTGGACCGTGGATTCTTACCTCAATTCGATTGTCAAACGCTCTTAACTTATTAATTTTAACAGAAGTACGAGGAAAACCTTTAGTTTTTTCATGTAAATACTTTTTATAATTAGCGAGTATTCTTTGTTTTTTATCCTCTGAATCAAAGTTATAAATTTTATCAGCAAGAATCAGCTTTTTAGTCATAAAATATCAGTTTTCTCTTACAAAATGAAGAACTTAAGC
>WJKD01000727.1 GCA_014729315.1 Promethearchaeota archaeon
ATATACTTTATTAAATTATCTCTTCAATTTTAAGCTTATTATAAAAAAATAAAAGGAAATAATAAAAAAAATAAGAATAGATAAAAATTAAAGAATCAGAACTGAGATTCGTCGATGTTTGGCATCTCTGGATCGTTTAGAGCTTTTTGAATTTGTTCAGTTGCTAACTCAAAATTTTCCAAATCTCCAGTCATATATTCTTTATACGCTAATAGGTCAAAGAACCCGTGGCCACTAAAATTGAACAAGATTATCTTTTTTTCATTGTTTTCTTTCGCCTTCAATGCCTGGTCAATAGCTTCCTTTATAGCGTGGTTAGTTTCTGGAGCGGGAAGTATGCCTTCACTTTTGGCAAATGTTAAACCGGCTTCAATAACTTCTGTTTGGTGATGCATTGCTGCGGAAATTATTTTATTGTTATAAAGCACACTTACAATTGGTGCAATTCCGTGATATCTCAACCCTCCCGCGTGAATTGGACTGGGGATAAATGTGTGGCCTAGTGTGTGCATTTTCAGTATAGGTGCTTTTTTAGCTGTATCTCCGTAATCCCATCGGTATTCTCCTTTACATACGCTTGGACAAGCTCGAGGCTCAACTCCAATTATTTCAATGTCTGGGCTTTCTCCCAATATTTTGTCCTTTGCGAAAGGTAACATTAGCCCTGAGAAATTTGAACCTCCGCCCATGCAGCCGATGACAATGTCTGGTTTATCAACTCCTGCTTTCCTTAGTTGAACCTTAGCTTCTTGACCGATTACTGTCTGGTGTAGGCATACAAAATTCACTACGCTCCCTAGTGAGTATCTCGCTTTATCGCTCCTAAGACTGTGTTCAACGGCTTCAGAGATTGCAATCCCTAAGCTTCCAGGATGTTCTGGGTCATTATCATAAAAGGATTTTCCCGCGTCAGTAAATCTTGACGGACTGGCATGAACTTCAGCGTCGTACGACCTCATTAATATTTTTCTTCCAGGTTTTTGCAAGAAACTAGCTCTTACCATATAAACAGTACATCCGATTCCGAACTTGCTACACCCGAAAGAGAGTCCAGAGCCCCATTGTCCTGCACCAGTTTCCGTCACTAACTCTTCAAGCCCTTGCTTTTTCGCATAGTATGCTTGAGCGAGAGCGGTGTTGGGTTTATGAGATCCTGTAGGAGATATAGATTCGTTTTTGTAAAATATTTTAATTTCATCCCCTTTGATACCCAACTCTTCTTCTAAGCCAAGAGCACGATGAAGTGGCGTTGGTCTATAAGTTCTTGCGTATATTTCTCTTAATTCGCTTGGAATGGGTATTTCAGGCTCTTGCGACACATCTTGAAGTACTAATTCTTTGGGAAATATTGCACATGCCATTTCGAAAGGAGCTGGTTTACCGTCCATTGGATTAATCAATGGGGTCATCGGTGTTGGCAAATGCGGTAAAATATTTATCCATTGTTTAGGTACTTCACTAGGATCTAAAAAGATTCTTGCATTGTAGTTGTTTGTCATTTTCAAAACCTTTATTTCTTTTAATTTTATGATTGTTACATTAAAAATATTGGAGTTCAATATTAGAAATGCAGTATAGGAATACTAAATATTCGAAGTGTTTCGAAGTAAAATAAGAATTAAAAGTATTAGATTTAAACCAATGAGTTAAGCGCTTCGGAAGCGCCAACGCCACTGCCAACGCCAAGAATGTTTTATTTTTGTTGACATCAGGTTAAACCATACTTCTTTGTTCATAAATTTTAACTAAAGTTATACTCTAAGACTTAAAAATCTTATTAAAATTAGGTGAGTCATCTGTTAGAAATTTGTTGTAGTAATATATAAAGCAATTTATTGAATCAAAGAATATTAATAATAATAATTTCATAATAATACTATCAAGGTTAATTTCTCACTAAAATAATTACATTAGCATTAAGGCTACACATTTTTTAATATTCTATAAACTAATAGAAAATTAGAGAGATCAAGGTGAAAAAAAAATTCAATTTGGTTCAGATTTAGGGATCACAAACGATGATATTGAAAAAATTAGTCCCCAAATAACATTCATCACTTCAAATGCTGATATTGAGGCAATTGCGTTGGTTTCTCAGGAAGGATATCAAATTGCATTTTCCGCACTACCTCAATATCAAGTTGACGGAGATCAGTTTTGTGGCTTAGCTTCAGCTCTATTGATGACTGGCAGATCAACAATTCAAACATTATTTCAAGAAGATTTAAGTGAGATTATCGTGAGAGCCCAAGATGGATATATTGTAATTACTAACGCTGGACGATTGGTTATCGTATGTGCAGGAACAGAAATTGATACTCTCATGAAAACTGTAAAAGTTACTAGAATTGCTGCTAAAAATCTCTTCAAAATTTTTGAAGGGAGGTAATATTTTCATAATTTATCGATCTTCATAAGGAACTTTTCACAAATTTTAAAAAACTGATTTATATCATAAAGAATTAAGAAATATTGTATATTAGATTCTATTTTAATTCGGTTTGAATTGAATAAGCCACACCCACATATGTTTTGAGAGAATAATCAATTATCGATAAAAGAAGAAAATCAATATTCATTCAACGGATAATAGATTAAAAATATAAAACCAAAAAATTATATATAATCTTAATCATCATTAAAAACAAGTTCTTATAAGTCCTAATTAACTTGTAATTGAATCTGTAAGATTCCATCTAAAAATGATAACAACAAAAGATTACATCAATTATCAATTTTCGCTTATTTTTGGTCATTCCTCTTCACGAGAAAATATCACAGTTGGGGACATCGTCGGACCGGGCAATTTAACAAAACAAAAAGTGAAAGAGTTATCGCAGAGCGTTATGAAATTTTTGAGGATGTTTAACGCGATGCTATTGGATTTTGCTGGTTCAGAAGTCTTTTCCATTGAATTTGAGCTTTTAAATCTTGATGAGAGCGCGAATATCAACATCTTTCCGAAATCAATGATTTTTATTCCTGGTTTTTACAAAGAGGGTGAAAGCTTACTTTTAGCTTTAAAACCAGAGACGGGGATTCTAAATTATCATAAGGCCCGAAGAGATGTAAGAGACATAAGTAAACTCCTTTTTGAAATCGAAGAGTTTATTGAACGACCCGATTTAAAACCAAACGATCAGTATCATGTCTTTGAAAAATTTGCTTCTCGCTTTAGTAAAAAATTATATGGAAATCTTATTGAAGATAAATGGAATAAAAAACTTATTGGGTTAAATGTTTCACTTCCTACAGAAAAAGACTTTCTTAACAATTATTCCTCCATAAAATCAAAAATGGAGATTTTATGGTACAAAAAGCCTAACGAGATACAAGTCTCGGGTCAATCATTTGAAAAAAAAGAGAATCGTTTTACCGGCCACGCAGCGACGGATCATCTTAAATATATAATTTCTGAACCAAGTTCAAATTTTATTATTGAGAAAACCTTAGAATTAGGTACAAATTTAATGAATCTAGCGAATACGGGCACAATTAATGAGATCCAAGAAGAAATGGTTAAATATCTAACTAAGAATATCACAGAAACGCTAAAAGATCTGAAAAAGGAACATACTGCTCAAGAAGTAATTTTTAAAATTAAGGATATTTTAAATGAACAATATCGAAGGTTTAAGAAATTTTTTAATCACGCTGAAAAATTTTTAAAGAGGGGAGAAACGGGAAATTTAGAGGATTTGGCGACTAAATTTAAGTATTTTCTGTATGAAAAAGCTGAGGTATTAAACGA
>WJKD01000728.1 GCA_014729315.1 Promethearchaeota archaeon
GTAATAGATAATAATATGTTTATTGTTGGCTCATATTTTGATAGCGAAGAGAATAAAGACCTTTTAATAAGTTCAGCTCCTTATTTTCTCTCGCTAAATGATTCTTTTCAAAATTACAATTACCAGAACAATCAAGATCAGATTTTTGTTAAAAAATTCGGTAAATATTTTTTTTTTAAGCAAGTAACGATTAAAGAAAATGGTATTCCATATTATATTTTACTGATCAAAAATGAAAATCCGTTAAATTCTAAAATTTCGGAAAAAGATTTTACGGTCTTCATAAATATGATGAAAAAAATCATATATTAATACTATAAACAAATTTCTCCCACGTTTTTAATCATCCATTCTCGATATTAGATCTTTTATTCTATTAAGAATTGTAGAAAGGAAATAAAGTTCCATATTAAGTTAATAAAAGAATGTATTTACCAAATTGCTTATTCGCCGATTTAAAGCAGTTAATAAGTATTCTGTTAATGTTTAATCTGGTAAAGATTAATATTAGTGTATTATTATAATAAGTCTAAGGGAATAAGAAGAATACGATTTGATATACTAATGATAATTTGTAGTAATTGTGGAGCAATAAACAATGAAAACGAAGGACACTTCTGTCGGAAATGTGGAGCAATGTTACCTGTCACTTCAAAGTCACACAGAACTAAAATCCGGACCGAATCAAAAAAAAAGGAAGATTCTAAAGCAAATTCGATTGAGGCTGAATCAGTAAAAAAGGAGGAAAAGAATAGTGTTGAATTTGCGAATTCTGAAGCTCTCTTTTTTGGTACAAAAAAAACTAATTCTAACGGTCCCAATCATTCAAACCTTCAGAAGATTCCCATGCCAATCGAAGAAGATTTACCAAAAATAATAGAGGAAGAACCTAGCGACTCGAAACAACAAAATAAAATTCAAGAAAGTCAAAATAATTCAAAGAAGAATAAAGTATTTCTTTCTGAGATTGAACCTACTCCTTTTAGTGGATCAATTATTTCTGAACGAGGAGTTTACGGACCACCGACAAGGAAACCAAATGAGATGCCTAAAGTTAAACCACTACCGACTTCTAAACCCAGGGAACCGATTGATGGAGAAAAATTTAAACCAAAAAAATCTGTACCATCAGATAAGGTATATAAAAAGGAAAAAGAAGAGAGAAGAGGTAGACTGGAAGAGGATATGACGAAAATGTTAAATATTCTCTCTAAGAAATTATCAATCCCAGATCTTGAAGAGTTAAAGTTAGAAGAAAAAACTAAAAATCGGCAGCTCGTAGAGAAGGAGATTCCTCCTCAAAATCTTGAGGAAATATTGAAGCAATTACTTAGAATAGACTCAAATATCGAAGCTTCAGCGATTATAAAAAAGAATGGACAAATTCTAGTATCAGCTGTGTCGGATCGTATCACAGAAAGTCTTTTTACTACTATTGGACAGAATCTATCGATGATAGGTTCGGATATTATCGATGGGTTAAGCGCGGGGGTATTAAAGTCAATATCTGTAAGAGGCACAGAGGGCGTATTAGATCTGGCGCCAGTAAGCAAGGATAAACTTCTTTTAACTTTTTCCAATCAGAAAGTTAAAAGCGGAATCATTAATATCGCTTCAAATTTAGTAAAAAAGCAATTAAAGAAGTTTTTGACACCTGATACATAAATTTAAGATAATTAAACAAGTTTAACGATAAATCGAAAAGTTTTTTAACATAATTATTAATTAGATTTATTATAAATTTCTTAACTCAATTGCTTTATTGTATAAGAATAAAAACATGTCAGTTCCAGATTCTATTAAACTTCAAGCAAAAAACTTGATTAAGCACGAAAAAACCTTTAAATTAAGCGAGCTGGGTACGCAAAGAATAACGGTTTTTGTACCACAGAGATTTAATATTAATAAAGAATATTGGGAACAATTTCTTCCCGAGAAACCACTCAATGCGGGCGCTGTTGAAAAAAAGGAGAGAGAATATAGGTATGTAGGAAAGGAAATCGTTCATATTTCGTATGATCGAGAAACACAAATGGAAGAAAGAAGGGACCTCAGAAACCTATCAGCATGTCCTCATGAAGTATGCAATTTTTGTCATCAAATTAAAAAAATGGAATCTAAATTTGAGAACGGCATCTATAGGCTTATAAAAATTAGGGATTTTTTTACTTTTTCAGCAAATACTAATCTTATTCAAGCAACTATATGGGTAGAAAAAGGTAAGGCGCAAATACATTCATACACGGGTAATAGCGAATTTATGAAATCCGATGTTGTAAACAAACACAGAGTTGCGTGTGTATGGACTAATGGGAGGAAAGAGCATCGGAGTATCAAAGTATATGCAATCGAAGGAGAGGGTGACAATAATTACGCTCGGGTTTGGTGTCACATAAGCAGATATAATGTTGCTAATTGGCCTTAATCTCAAGATCGAAGAACTATTTCTACATATTTAATAATAATAAGAAATATTAAAGCTCGTCAGCGAAAGAAAATCGTGCTAAATTAATTTCTTTTGTAGAGTTATTCTATTTATTTTAATTATCTTGTACTTGTCCACAAAATCACTTAATTCGCCTAGAAATGAATTAAATTTTGAAATGGGTATTAATGGGATCTTATTATCATTTCTTCTGCAACCTGAGTCTTCTAAAGTGACGATACAAGGTATTATTGAAATGGGTAATTTTTTTTTAAGAGTTTTGTCTGGCTGAGCAAGTTTTGTTATAAGTTCTGAGAAGATATCGGGATTTTTTTTTAACGCGATTGCTCTTTGATATTGTAAATCTGCCACCCTATTTATTATACTAAAAGGATCCCTACGCTTCCATTGCTTTGCGTCGATCATCAAAAGTAAATTATTTTTCAATCCGATAACATCCACTTCGTAGCGTGATTGGGAGGTCTTCTTTCTAAAATAAGACTTATCTGAAAAACGAAAATTCGTAATTGCTTCATAATTGTGTCGCAAAAGAATTTCCTCCACCAATTCCTCAAACCCATTATAATCTAATATTTGTGCTAAATTCCTGAAATCATTGTTCATAAATCTAATAGCTTCAGCAATAAAAAGGATTTTATCGATAACATAATAATCTTTATAATTCCCTCTTTTTTTTTTAATAAAAGTAAAATTATTTACAACCTCAGATACTCCTTCCTTCGTCGTATTTATGCACCTGATTAATTCGGACGGTTCACACCAAATTTCCCTTAGTTCAATGTTTTTTGTTCGAAGTAAGCGATAAATTCTCTTCATTAGCTTAGATAAAAGCGATGGTGTGATTTCAATAGACATAATTTTTAGAAATTAAATTTTAATTAAAAAAATTAAGAGAGATAAGAAAAAGTAAAAATTAGATCCAAATCTCCATTATGTTGATAGATTTGTAATCAAAGGAGATATAATTAAAAAATTTTAAAAATAATAAATCTTAAAATTAAATCTTATGTTTAGACACTTTTTCGAAATAACTCTCGTCGAAAACCAACGAAAAATATTAAAAGACCAACCATCGCAATGATATGGAATATATCGTTATGGGGGGTAAAGAGATATTGATTGTTTGGACCAAAATAAGTTCGATATCCTATTATTCCACCGATACCTTGAACGATTCCAGCAATAATTATGATTGTTAATCCCCAGAATAAATAGCGAGATAAAAGCTTATTTTCTTTCTTTGCTTTAAATGCATAAAAATAAATGAGGACGCTGCAGACTAATAAGAGGAGCACCCATATAAAAAAAGGCCAATTAATCAAGAATCCTACAATTAGATATATTAAAACTAAGACAACGGGAATTAGGAGCATTTTTCCATAATTTTCTTCTTTTTGGTATATCATTGTCCCTGCAACAAAGAAAATGAAGCTAATTCCCCCAAATACCATAGTGGGAGGCCACAAAATTTCACTAATCATTACATATTCAGTTCCATGTGATAAAGCACCAAATAAAGCGAAAAAACCAACAGATAAAAACCCTCCAATCCACATAAGAGTAGGTTTGTCTTTTTTGTTCACTTTTTTAGTCCAGTAAAAAATTAAAAATAATGCAAAAAGAAATCCCTCAATAGCCAATATTAAATCGGTTACTAAAGTTACGGGTTCCACGGGTTTAAGTTCACTCACGTTTTATCCTTCCTTTTTTAAAATTAGTTGTTTATGAATTGTTTAACTTAAAATTATATGACCTTCATATAAATCTATTATATCTTTATTTATTTTTTTATGGTAAATCGCATTTATGTAAATCTTAAATTTTAGGAGATAAATATAATATTATTAATAAAAGTTTATGATTAGAGACATATTATTATAATTCCTCAAGTGAAGAGAAAGAAAATAGTGATGAGACATGGTGTTAACAGAATTTGAATTTGTGAATGGTTTACTAAGTCTCATCTTTGTCATAATCTCTATTATTGTTGGAATAAAGATTATTTCTAAATACTTTGAATACAAACGTAAGGAATTCTTGCTAGTTGGAATAACTTGGATAGGTATCGTTGAACCTTGGTTTCCATCCTCCATATCGTTTTTATGCGGAGCTTTGACAGGACACGGGCTTTCACTGGAATTATATGTGCTAATCGGGAATGTGGGTATTCCAATTACATTTAACATTTGGTTTATTGCGTTTACTGATTTTTGCTGTGAGAAAAAGAGGAAATTGATTCTTGTCCTCTACAATATTTATGGATTATTTTTCGAAATCGTACTATTTTATTTACTTTTTACTAATCCCAGAAATATTGGTGAATTACAAGGTTTGGTTGATATTGAATATCAAAATATTTTTGGAATACTCCTTATCACAAAGATTTTGTTAATCACCATTACCGGAATCATTTTTTCAGTGCCTTCAATTAGATCTGATCTTCAAGAATTAAGAATACGAGGTAAATTACTCATAGTAGCATTCTTTTCTTACGCCATTGGTGCTTATTTAGACGCTGGAATCCCTTTAAACTTATTAATAATCATTCTAACGAGGATATTATTAATCTTAAGCGCGCTAGAGTGGTATAGTGGATTTTTATTGCCAAAATGGATGAGAAAGCTGTTTATAAATGAGTAATTAATTAAAATAAAATCCGGAGAATGTTTATCATTAAATCTAGAAACATGAAAATCTCAATGAATTTTTATTTATAC
>WJKD01000729.1 GCA_014729315.1 Promethearchaeota archaeon
GGTCTACAATTTTTTTAAGCTCGTTATGGCCGAGGTTCAACACGGTTAATTTTTTCAGGTTATCTAGTCCCCGAATTTTACGAATTCGATTATTAGTTAAGCGTAACACGCGAAGATTACTCAAATTATCGAGATTTTCGATGCGTTCGATGCAATTTTCTTGGAGATCTAGGAGAAAAAGATTGACAAGGTGTTGCAATCCTTTGATTTTTTTAATCTGATTTCCACGAAATGTGGCGCTGTGGATGGATAAATTACTATTGAGTCCGCAAATGTCTCGAATACGATTTTCATCGAGATGGAGATATTTTAAATTAGGTAAGTTCTCTAGTCCCTCAATCTGGCTTATATTATTACCGTTAAGATTGAGTCTCTGAAGGTTATTCAAAGAATCAAGCCCTTCAATTACGTTAATCTGGTTATTTGCTAAATTGAGCGTTTCTAATTCGGTGAGAGTTTCTATTCCGCGAATTTTGTTAATGGAGTTGTTCGAAAGATCGAGGTGCTTTAAATTGTTCAAATTGTTAAGACCTTCGATATCTTCAATATGTTTAATCTCTAAATTAGTAAGTCGAAGAGTGCGATTTTTTACGAGGAATATTTTATCGCCAAATAATACATGATCCTTTATTGCTAAAAGCACCCCGGCGTAAGAGTGGTTGTATTTTCTTAATTGCTTCAAAATAGCTTTTAATCCCGAGCCGTTTTTGTCGTTGTGTGGATTCCAGTCCACATTTTCAAGAATCCATTTAATCGGTTGGTATGCTCTCTGAGGAAAATGGGTCACGAGAGCTCGAGTGACGGCGAGCTTAATTTGTAAACTTTCGTCGGAGATCATTAGATTTTCAAGAAAGCGAAAACATTGGTCCGAAGAAAGCGGTATTTTATTTAAATAGTAGATCGAATCGATCCGAGTTCGTTCCATATTGCCCGTTTCGATAAATGTGAAGAAATATTTAATTGTGGAGGATTTATCGATTGTCCCGTCTAAATATTCGTTATAGATGCGACTAGGTGTTAAGGGCGTCATATTTTTTGTTACTAAAATTGATAAATATATAAATATTTAAGTGGTTATATAGATTCTCAATAGGAACGGAACGATTATCTTAATAAAGTGAGTTGTTTTTAAGCGGAAAAACTGGTAAAGACGAGCGCTAAAAAAATAAAGACAGGAAGAATCGAAGATACTAAAAACCAAGGTTATCAAAAACCAAGATTTTAACGATGAGTAAGCATATAGAGATAGGTGATATTTTTTTTAAGTATCGATCGGAACAAGTTATATTTTATTTAAAAATTAACTTAAAATGGTATCAATAAGAAATCATGTCAGAAAAGGTATTAATAGGAACATCTGGATGGGGATACGACGAATGGCTAGGTCCCTTTTATCCTAAAGGATTAAAACAAAAGGACTATTTAAACTATTATTCTGAGATATTTTACACAAACGAGATTAATACTACGTTTTATCACATCCCTTCTCGCACCATCGTAGAAAATTGGGTAAAAAAAGTGCCGAGTGATTTTTTATTTTCGGCTAAATTACCAAAAGACATAACTCATAAGCATAAGTTAGATATAGACGAGAGTGCCGCACATTTGGAGGTCTATTTGAAGGTGATGGAGCCGTTAATAGCAGCGGGGAAGCTATTAGCTTTTTTAATTCAATTACCCCCCTCTTTTGAAAAAGAAAAGCACTTTTCGAATTTAAAAGAATTTATCCGCAATTGGCCTGAGGATCCGGACGAGCGTGGATATCATTTAGTCGTGGAATTTCGGGATAAATCCTGGATGGACGATGAGATGTTTAATTATCTGAGAAAGAATTCATTAACTTATTGCGTGGTAATAGAGCCTCTTTTACCTCCAAGGATGGAAGTGACCAATGAAGAGTTCTCATATATTAGATTCCATGGGTTTGGGAAAAAAATTTGGTTTGATTACTATTTTAATGAAGGTGAAATAAAGGAATGGGCAAATAAGATTGGTCCTGTAATTGAAGCCAGTAAGCGAGTCGGAATCTACTTTAACAATCATTTTTCGGGATACGCTGCTAAAAATTCGCTCATGATGATGTCCGAATTAGGTGTTGAACCCAGAAATATGCCTGAGAAAGTGGATATATTAAGCGTAAAGAAGAGATCGGGCACATTAACAAAAGGTCAAACAAGTTTAGATAAGTTTACGACGAGATAAATCTGCGTTTTCTATGAGATAAGACGAAAAACTACGATTATTAGATTGAGGAAGAACGATAAGAATGAAAGAACTTATTCGGATAGGTATCATTGGAGCTGGTTCGATCGGGAGTTTATTTGGTGGATATTTAGCTTCTTTTACACCACAAAACCAAATACTTGAAGTAGTGATGTTTTGCAAAAAATCTCACGCTAGAGCGATAAATAAGAATGGTTTAACTCTTAAAAAGGAAGGTAGAGAAATAAAAATAAACAATATCACGGCTTTTGACCGATCTGATGTAAAATTCAAGAATAAAGGAAAGGGAAAATCTACAAAAAACCTTTTAGAAGCGAAATTTGATTTTCTTTTTTTAACTACAAAGGCATAC
>WJKD01000730.1 GCA_014729315.1 Promethearchaeota archaeon
CCTTTACCTCCTTATCGTCTCCTTCGCCTTCTGTTACGGTATAGTCGTTCATATGCATCATGAGAAAATTATCGATATCCTTATCAAACAAGATTACTTCGATGTCGTTCTTTTCGTAATAACCGAGATGAGGGGACATACGCAATAAATCGAGACTTTCTCCAACTAAATAATATATTTCTTCTTGATCTTCTTTTATCCTATCTAAATAATCCTTCAATCCGATTAATTCGTCGTTTTTTGTCTTAGAGGTGGAAAAAAGCAGAAGATTTTGGAGTTTTTTCTGTCGAATTTGGTCGGATATGATACCTTCTTTCACGAAATCTCCAAATTCGTCCCAGAATTTTCTATATTTTTCCGAATCGTCGTCTTTTACCGAAGTTAGCTCTCTTATAAACTTTTTAGCCAAAAGGTCCTTCATCTTCAAGATCTTTACATTGGATTGTATCGTTTCTCGAGAGATGTTGAGCGAAATATCGTCTGATTCTAACACACCCTTGACAAATCTCATCCAATTAGGTATTAACTCCTTACAATATTTCATAATCATCACGTTTCGGGAATATAAAGATAAGCCGTAATCAGTATCGGGGAGGAATAAGTCCCGAGATGAAGATTCCGGAATATACATGAGCGATCGAAACCTAATGGAAGTTCCTTCTACTTGATAATTTATCACGTGAAGGTAATCGTCGTAACGCTGAGCAATGTAATTATAAAAATTCTTATATTGTTCTTCGGTTATGTCTTGATCTTTCTTCCGCCATAAAGGTTCAGTTTCGTTTACAGGCTTCTTTTCTTCTTCTATTTCCTCTTGCTCTACCTCTTCTTCTTCGCCTTCTTTTTTGATCTCTTCCTCTTTTTTCTCTTTCTCTTCCTTTTCTTCTTTAGCCTTCTCTTCTTCGGGTAAAGGTACTTGACCCTTTTCTAATTTCGAAACATAAATAGGAAACGAGACAAAGTTTGAATACTTTTTAATTATCGTTTCGATCCGGTACTGATTTAAAAATTCTTTCTCTTCGTCGGTAAGGTAAAGGACAACATCTGTGCCTCTCAACTTCTTGTCCGCAGGTTCTATCGTAAATTTGCCCGAGCCGTCAGATTCCCACTGATAAGAGGGTTCATCTTTTTTGTAAGATTTAGTTATAACTTTGACTTTATCTGCAACCATAAATACAGAATAAAATCCAATACCGAATTGTCCGATAATGTCTAAGTCTACTTCCTTTTTACCCTCTTTTTTCATTTCTTGCAGTTGAGTAATGAACTTTTCCGTTCCGCTTCCTGCTATAGTACCGAGATCGTTAATTAATTCTTCCTTAGCCATCCCTACACCCGTATCTCGAATCGTTAATGTGTTTTCTTCAGAGTTAAAAAATATTTCGATTTTTAATTCTGCGTCGGGGGCTTCAACGTCCCTATCGGTTAGAAGAATAAATTGTATTTTCTTCAAAGCATCGACAGAGTTAGAAATGAGTTCGCGGATAAAAATTTCTTTGTGTTTATAAAGCGACTTGCTTAAAATGTCCAATAATTTTTTTATTTCTGCTCGAAAATCGTAAATGTTTTGACTTTCCGTCATCTTATTTCTCCTCTAGATTATTTGATTTAAAATTATTACACTTAAAAAAATTAATCCAAATTTAAAAAAATTAAGTCCGTGCTGGTTTTGACTCTTTTTAGAATTAATTTAAAAATTTTCTATTACATTATTGAAGATAGATTCGATTAAAGGAAATCGAGCAACAAGCATCATATAATTGCGAGTTTTATGAGTTCTTCTATCTCTGCCTCGATGGTATTTCCTTCCACAACTGCGAGAAAGCCATTATGATGGACAAAGATTACTTTATCCTGACTTTTTATCCGCCTAAAATCAATTCTCTCGTCGTCATCATAGCGTCTAAGCGTTATAGAACCAGGTGGCCTCTCGTTTGGGTAAACAGAGATTCCCCCTTTTCCCCATTCTAATTTTTTTTTTTCGTCTAAAATAGGGTGCAAGGATCTTGTTAATTTTATGTCTTTGAAGCATTCGATTACATTAACTTGCTTAATTTTCTTAAATTTTGCTTTTTCTTCTACTTGAGCGAGTGTATCGTAGTAATCCTTAAGGCGCTTGAAGAAATCATTTCCGATATATCGAAGAAGGTTAAATAATGGCTCACCATGCGTAATTAATTCTCTCTTCTCAAATAGGTGTAAAATGCTCTCTTCGATAAATGATTGTAAAGAATCTAAAGCTTTATTAGAGATATTCAGATATTTAGCTACTTTATTTGGTCCTTTTGCGTCCATAATACGCGCTATTTGTAGAAAATCGTAAACCCTAATTGCTTTTTCCCAGATTCCCCATGTTTTCAAAAGTAGCGAGAAAGTGCATTCCTCCGTCAAATCGTTATGTTCCGGCATTAGCTCTCCCTCTTTTGTTAAAGGAGGGTGATGATCGAACAGCTTAAGTTTTGGATTAAAGCTTCTCCCGACGTCTAATTTCCAAATGTCTGGATCTTTTCTTTCTTCTTCCGAGGGTTCCCGGCGATAAACTTTGTTAATTTCGGGAAGAGATTGATCCACGCTACATTTATAAATAACGAGTGCTGTTGCAAACAAGTCGTCGAAGTGAGCTGAACCACCATGAGCGATGATAGTTCCCTTTTTCTTTTTCATACAACTTTAATAGGCGATTATACAATTTTTATTTTCCTATTATAATAATAAGATTATTGAAGAAGTAGGAGTAAATCAACGAAGAAATGATGAACAAAAAAGTGGAAGAATTTAAATGATCGTGTCTCTTAATTTCTTTCGATGTCCAGAGTTAAGATAACTTTGTAAGGGATTCAATGGGATTTCGTTAATTTCCCTAAAATATAGAAGTAATGGAGAAACATCCGTATAAAACGCTTCCTTAACACATTCTTCTGCTTTAATTAGATCGTGAGAAATTTGAGCTTCTTTCAATTTGTTTCTATTTATAAGCAGTGCCTTTGTAAATAATTCTTGGGCGCTCACGACTGATTGAATCATTGCTTCTATCTTTGGTTTTAAGTAATGCGACTGGTCGAGCATGTAAGAAGTCTTCTTATAATCTGCCGCGTTTCCTTTAATCAATTCGTTAAATATTAAAAATAGCTCGTATGGATTCATAGAACCTGTTGTTAAATCGTCGTCTCCGTATTTTCTACTATTAAGGTGGAATCCTCCTAGTTTTCCTTCGTCAATTAGATTTGCTACCAGAAACTCGATATTAGTTCCTTGAGGATGATGACCTAAATCTACGAGAATTTTTGCTTTTTCTCCCAATTTATTGCAAATCATCATCGCAGTACCCCAATCAGGAATATCTGTATGATAGAAAGCGGGCTCGTAAAATTTATATTCTAATAGAATGCTCATATAATTTTCGATCTTATTATATACTTCTTTGAGACATTCAATCATCCAATGCTTTCTTTTTATGAAATCTGCTTGCCCCGGAAAATTAGTGCCATCTGCAAACCAATAACTTTGATATTCTGCCTTAAGAGTCTTACCTATTTCGATACATTCGTAGAGAAGTTCGAGCGCGGTTTCTCTTATTTTTGGATCGCTATTGGTGACGCTTCCATACTTATAAGCATCATTCTGAAATAAATTCGGATTTATTGCGTTGATTTTAATCCCTACAGTATCAGCAAACTCTCTTGTCGTATCAAAATCGTCAACCATATCCCAAGGAATATGAATTGACAATTCAGGAGCTATTCCCGTATGTTGGTTCACTTGACTTGCGTATTCGATCTTATCGGTTAAAGTTTTCGCTGCGTATTTATCCAAAAAAATTGCAAACCTAGTTCCTCCTTCAGAATATGCCCACGAAGGCGTTGCAATTTTAAATCTATTCAAACAATCCAATATTTCGTTGAAGTTTAATTCTCTACTTTCCACAATTTTTCTAAATTTGGTTATATCTGAAGGCATACTCAGTCAATTCTCTCAGATTTACTAAGATGATATTTAAAATAACGTAATGATAAGGATAAATCTGATCAAAAATGAGTAGAGAATTTGATAAAACTTAGAAAGGAGCCAGTTTCAAGCTTTATTATTGCTACTGAATACTCTCATTCGCTCTTTAACGGCCTCTTTGAAAAATTCAAAAGATAAAGGCGAGCTGTCTTGATAATAGACTTTTCCTTTAATTTCGTTGAGCTTTTTCTTTAACGATTCGGCAACAAAGTTAGAGATATTCGAAAAGTAGTTAATTTTTGTTATTCCATTTCTAACGCAATTTCGAAAATCATCGTCTGTGACTCCCGAGCCTCCATGTAAAACCAGAGGTACGGGAGAAATAGAATTAATTTCATTTAACCTTTCAAAATCCAACTTTGGAGCTTCTAAGCATACTCCATGTGATGTTCCTATAGAAACCGCTAAAGCGTCGACTCCCGTCTGTTCAACAAAAGTTTCTACGTCTTCGGGATTAGTATAGATAGGTTCTTCAGTTTCAGCACCGCTTCTGTCAGGATTTCCCTCTTCCATAGCTACGTGCCCTAATTCTGCTTCTACCGAAACTCCTACGCTATGGGCAACTTTTACAACCTCGCTTGTGTGCTTTATGTTCAAATCGAAAGGCAAATCCGATCCGTCGTACATAACTCCAGTTGCGCCATATTTTATCGCAGTAACGTTAGCCTCAAAAGACTTGCCGTGATCTAAAAGGACTGCTACGGGAATTGTTGCTCGTTTAGCTAATCTTGCCATTAATGGAAAAATTATGTCGAAAGGCATGTATTTCTTATGAGCCTCACCAAACGCAACAATTACGGGTGAGTTTTCCTCATCCGCTGCTTTAATAACCGCTCTTAGGGATTGTAGATCCATGATGTTAAAGCTCCCTACAGCGTATTTACCTTGCCTTGCTTTGATTAAGATTTCTTTTAACGATACTAAGGTCATCTTTAATCTCTTCCATAAATCTCTTTAAGTTTTGGATATATTCTCTTGTACGTTTTATATTTTTCAGAATATATTGCGTGAAGTTTATTATTAGGTTTGTAAATATAGTCAATTTTAATAAGTTTATTAACAGCGTTTTGGAAGTTTTTGTATACTCCCGCTCCTACTCCGGCTAATATAGCACATCCTAATGTCCCGGCTTCATTTATCCGAGGAACTGATATTAACCGCCCCAGCATGCTTGCTTTTAACTGTAGCCAAATAGACGACTTTGAACCGCCTCCTACAGCTCTTAGCTCTTCGATTGGAATTCCGGCATCCGTTAAACATTCGAGAATAAGCATTATTTCGTAGGTTGTTCCTTCTAAAATCGCTTTGTAGAGTTCGTTGGTTGTCGTATTTAATCGCAACCCTAATATAGCACCGGTAGCCTCGGGATCCATGTAAGGATTCCCGGCCGCTCCAAAATGAGGAAGGATAAATAGATCAGTCGGATTTTTTGTAGCTGAGTCGTCCAATATCTGATAAATGTTTTTTCCTTTCCTTTCTGCAGTTGCGTAGGCTTTTTTAGCTATCGTATTCCTAAACCATCTTAATAATGAGCCCGTTGTCATGTTAAAAGCAATAGTTAAATACATATTATCAATTATGTGAGGAGCGCATGGAAAATTGTATCTCATCATCTTTTCGCTGACAATCGGTTTATTTAACGGGATAGTCAGACATTCGGTTGTGCCAATACCCACAGAGGCAATTCCAGTTTTAATCGCTCCCGTCCCCAAGGCTACGCTCGCTTGATCCCAACTTCCCGTAGTCACAAGCATGACTTTAGGAAGATTAAGTGAGTTCGCGACCTGTTTTTTAATTTGCCCGAGAGGAGTTCCAGATGATTGAAGCGAAGAAAATTTTGTCTCTGGAATCCCGACAATGTTTAACATTTCCGTTGCCCATTCTTTCCTCTTTATATCAAGCGCCATCGTCCTTGAAGCTAAAGTATAATCAATTATTGTTTCATTCGTGAGTTTATAACCAATATAATCTTCAAACAGTAAAATTTTCCACGTTTTATCGATAATTTTAGGGCGATTTTTTTTGAGCCATAACATTTTTACCAGAGTATACATGGGATGAGCTACTTGTCCCGTTAATTCGAAAATCGATTTTTTTCCGAGCTCGTTGATGATATAATCCAGTTCTTTTTGGCCTCGATTGTCGGTATACAACATAGCGTTACATAAGACGTCTCCTTTCGAATCGATGAGCACTGCAGCTTCTCCGAGAGAAGACGTGCTAAGTGATTCGATTTCTGCGTTAGAATTTTTCTTCCTCAAATCTTTTAGAATGATTTTCACGCTTTCCCACACTTCAGTTGGATCTAACTCATCCCATCCTGGTTGGGGATGTTTCATAGAATATTCTTTATACGATTCGTCCATAATTTGACCATCATAATCGAATAAAGTTGCTTTACAGCCCATAGTTCCAATATCAAGTCCTATAAGAATTTTGAATTACCTCCATTGTAAGATATTTATTGTTAAAAATAATTACTTTGAAGAACCTTCAATTGCTTTCAAATATGAACGGTAAGATTCTTCCCAATGATCGACTTGCTTCGGCGTGTAAGATTTTATAGGAAAGGAACTTCTAACGATCTTTCTCATGTGAGACACTGATTTTACCTTTTTCTTACCCATAGCTTGTACAAGGACATTTCCAATGACTGTCGCTTCTGTTGGCCCCGCTTTAACCTCCACATCTAAAACATTTGAAGTAAATTGATTTAGCAAATCGTTTTGACTTCCCCCTCCAATTATATATAATACTTCTATTTCACGATTGCTTATTTCACATAACTGGTCTCTGACTTGTCGATATCGAAATGCCAAACTTTCAAAGATTGTTCTCGAAATTTCCCCAATTGAATTCGGTATTTCCTGATGAGTTTTTTGGCAAAAGGTCTCTATTGCTTCAATCATGTGAGGAGGATTAAGAAAAATAGAGTCGTCAGGATTTATAAAAGTCGTAGAAGGTGAAGCTTTTTCGGTTCTCTCGTCTAAATCGCTCCAAGAAAAGTCGGGTTCTTGGCGGTTCCAAATCTTTTTGCATTCTTGGATGATCCACATTCCCGTTAGGTTTTTTAAAAATCTTATTGTCCGATTTACTCCTATTTCGTTGGTGAAATTATACTTTAACACTTTATCGTTGATTAATGGTTGATTTAATTCGATTCCCATTAGACTCCAAGTGCCCGAGCTAATATAAGCCCAGTTTCCACTCATACTATCTTCATCGTTAAGTGGAATCGCAGCTACTGCAGATGCCGTATCGTGGCATGCAGGCGTGACTACATCCACAGAACCATTTAACCCCGAGTTTCTACACACGCTTTCTCTTAGCTTACCTAAGACCGTTCCTGGTTCTACTAATTTACAAAACCATCGCTTATTAAAGCCTAATTGTTGAATTAAACCAAAAGCCCAGTCGATTGTTCTAGGGTTCAATAACTGCGAGGTAGACGCTATCGTATATTCTGTCCGTTTGGAACCCGATAATACGAAATTAAAGTAATCTGGCACCATCAATACCTTGTCGAAAATTTTTAATTGGGGAGACTTGGCAAGCACCATGGAGTATAACTGAGTAGAGGTATTAATAGGTAGAAATTGTATACCTGTTTGTTCGAAAATTTCTTTCTTTGGAACTCTTTTATACATCTTGGGCAAAATTCCTTTAGTTCTTTTGTCTCGGTAATGATAAGGAAATCCTATGGGATTATTGCTATTATCTAACGCAACGTAATCTACCCCCCAAGTATTAATACCGATACTGCTCAGCTGATAATCGTAGGACTCCCTAAACCTCTGTAATCCAGTCAATATTTCTTTATATAACCGTAAAATATCCCAATAAAACGATTTATTTACTAAAATGCCGCCATTAGAAAATCGGTATATTACTTCCAAATTTAGGACGCCTTTTTCAAGGACTCCCAGCACTGCTCTGCCCGAACTAGCTCCTAAATCGATTCCTAAAAAAGTGTTCATTGATTAAATTATAATTGTGTCCTATTAATAATTTTTATAAGATTCTAACCAAAATAGAAAAAGTATGATTATATTTCAAATTCAAGTATAAGTCTAGTTCGAGGCTTTTTAATTGTGATCTCTCCTGGCATAGTACTTAGAAATCCCGTTTCAATCTGTTTAACTTCTATTTTTCCGTTTAGAGTTATTTCATAACCATTTTGGTCAATAAATGTACAAGACCTACAATTAATTTCGCCAAATGGTTCTGAATATCCCGCAAAAATGGACTCCAAGTGAAGTTCGCCGTATTTTATCCAAATTTTCAACCTAATCGTTTTTCCATCAATTTCTTTTTGAATTGAACCCCATCCAGATTTAGTAATAAAAAAACTCATAAAATCATCAGTTTCAAGTTTCGGTGAAAGTTCCATCCTTTTCTGATCAACAAGATATTTAATACCCGTTAATGCGCTATAAATTGTCCAAGAGGACATAGGTCTTACGTAATGATCGCCACATTCTATTTCGTTCCAAGGATTTCGATGGGAGCCATCGTACCGGTTTCTTATTGCTTTAACAATCTTCATCGCGCTTTCTAATTCTCCGATCTCCGCGCATAATGCAGCAATCTCGTATTCTATACCCGTCCATACTTCATCTGTATAATAGGTTGGAACTTTAGGCTTATTTCCTTTTGGCCAGGTGCAATTTAATAGTCCGGCATCTTCTGGGGACGCAAAGACCCTTGGAAATTGCTTGATATCTTTAAGAGTGTCTTTAAAGTTATACTTTACAATAGATTTAATCGCTTTTATCACATGATCTTTAGGTAAAATATAGCCTAATCCGATTTGAAAAGCCCACCATTGTCCAACGAGCTGATCTGAGAAACAACCACTTCCGTACTGAAATTCTTTAATCTTATCTTCGTCGTATTTTTGGATATAGTACTCTCCATTCCAGCATTCTTCATCTAATATTTGCTTACCCGAGTTATAGATTTCGCGAAACTTAATTGAATAATCTGCTAATTTCAAGATACTCGCAATTTTATCGCAAGCTAATAATGCCGACAAGTAAAGCGATCCAATAAAAGAATTTAGCCCATAGATCTCGCAGTCGTACGTATTAGGTTGTGCACAGCGAATAGCTCCTTCTTTCTTGATATCGTAAGTCGAAAAAACGAAATCCAATAATTTTTCGATCTTAGGCCAAGACGCTTCAAGGAACTTTTTATCACCAGTGATTAGGTAATCTCGATAAATTTTTAAAATGGTACCAAACATCCCATCAATGGCGGGAGGGACATCTCCTTTATCCGGGGTTATACCAAATTGGGGTAAATACATCGGTAGAACCGTCCGATGAGGAATGTAACCATCTTGGTGCTGTTTTTTAAACTCAACTTCTCTCATCGTTCGCTCTAAATTAGGAAATAAGTGTGCTAAGCTAAATTCGTAATTCCAAACATGAGTGCAATCAAGAGGGCAACAACCTCCCGTTCTACATGCCGTGGAGGCTCCGCAACAACCTTCAAAGGCGTGATAAATGCCTTCCTCGGTTAAAAATCCAGTAGGTGTTCTAATCGTCGCGAAATTAGCAGAAATACTTGTTAATACGTCAGAAGGTATGGTAGTTGAGTAATATAAATGATGAAACATACTTGTTGTTTCAAATAGATAATCCCAATTATTTTGAACGTATTTAAGAGCGTCGATAGAATATTTGAACCATTTATTATATCTATTCCCAACCCAATATTCCGTTTTTTTATCCGATAAAAGAGCCAAATTAAGTCTCCAATCGACGACTCGATTAGGAAAGCTCCACGATATAAAAAAACAGATTTTTTTCGTCTCACCTGGTTTTATTACTAATTTTTTACCTAATGCCCCCGCCCATGTGCTTCCGATTTCACTTTTCTCTTTGCTTTCGGATTTTGGAAACGCTCCGTTTAAAGTTAAATAATTCCAGAAATTGTTTAGATCGTTAAATTGAGGGGTTGACGAAGCGTCTTTCTGATCGATTCCCAACGAGATATCGCCATATCTTTTATCGTTTCTTTGTAGAATACTGGATCTCATTTGTATTGTTTGCCAATCGTCGATTTGTTTCAAGGTATTAAAATTCCCCCCAAAAAGAGAGTGAGAGGAATCCTTCAATATTTTTTCTCCATCCCATCCTAAAAAATTTAGTAAAGAACTCATTATTATAGTTTCGATGGGTTCTTCAGAGGGATTGCTAAGGGAAAATTGGAAAATGATAATAGGAATTCCCGAATTTTTAATATCAAGAGGTATAAATGGATTAAAAGCCGTTAATTCTATGTTAATAGGGATCGCCTTATCCTCGTAAGTCAAATAGGCTACTGGATATTCACCTGCGTATATGATCTTATCTATACTGGGTAGAGAATCGAAAAGAGTTTTCATTCCTGATTCTACTTTATGATCTGAGACAGACTCAGCAGGTTTAAAATTAAAATCATCGTGAACTTTTGAATCAAACAGGGCTCGAAAATTATATTTTTCTTCCGCGGATCTTTTAGTTCCGATTGCAAAAAAAGAATAAGGCACGAAGGCACGATGTTTCACATTATTCAAAATCTGCCATTGTTTTAATAAACCGTCTCCCCCTAATGCAATCGTTCCTGTGCCAATTCCCCCTAAAGGGATCGCGGCACACCTCAACTTCTCCCCTTCTAAAATAAATATCTTTTTTGACTTTAACATTTCATATTCCTTGTCATTTTCTAAGTATAAATTTTGAAATAATAAACAATTAACAAATAAAAAATTGAATTTCTCTTTATTTTGTTGAGAAGGGTGAAATTTTAAACTGGTAATACCCAGATCCCATCTCAAAAATAACATTATCCTCCCTTTTTTCGATGAAGAGTATATCTTGTGTGTCTTTTAATAGATTTCCGTTGTCATAGATCATAGTTCCGCTTTCAGTAATCTTAGTCTTTTTATTGGTGATCGGAATCCATACTTCGGCTACCACACCTACACAGATACTAATAGAGATCTTTAGAGATTCTTTGTCTTTTTTCCACGAGCTATATAATGAACCCTTCAATGTATTCAAATTTGCAGCCGCATATTCCATATCTGAGGGAATAAATGGTTTAATCCGTATTTTATTCCAATTTTTTTCAATTAATTGAATTCCAGCAAGATCTTTATAAAACCATGTATCTACGCTTCCAAGCATGATATGATTATGTGAATTCATGCCTCCGCCTTCTAGTTTTTCCCATCTTTCCCATAAAGTTGTTGCTCCTTCCTTGAGCATATAACCCCATCCTGGATAACTCTCTTGAATAATAATTTTATAGGCAACATCGTTTTTTCCAAATTTGGAAAGAACATCCATTAGGTATCTAGTTCCAACGATTCCAGTATCTATATGGTAGTCGTGTTGTTCTATAAGGCTCAACAAAAGAACAGAAAGAACTTTATTAATATTTTCTTCTGGGACCATATCCAAGTATAATGGTAATAGATTTGAAGTCTGGCTTATAGTATCATCTACTAACGCAAGTCGAGGAATTACATAGATGTTTTTAAGGAAGTTTTTATTATATGCGCTTTTAATAAGCTCGGCTCTTTTAGAATAGACTTTAAAATCGGTTTGTCTTTCCAATATTTGAGCGATTTTAGAAAAAATCATTGTATCGTGAAAGTAATACCAACTACAGACTTGTTCTATCGGGGTTTTTCGAGAAGTAATATTCCCTGGCGGACACCAATCTCCATATTTTCCAAATTTACGTAATATATTATTTTCTGAGTTATCATGCAGAAAATCAACATACTTTTTTATGTGGTAATAATGGTCTTCTAGAACTCTCTTATCGTTATAATAAAGATAAACGTACCACGCAATTGTGACATACGCTGAACCCCACGCAGGGTCTGCTGGGTAAAAATTCCAATAAGGAGGGACCACATCGGATAATTCTCCAGTTTGTTTTTGACCAAACTGAATATCCTTAAGATATTTAAGATAAAATTGGGCAACATCAAAATTGTAAATTGCCTCTTCAATAGTCAAGGCAGCGTCTCCCATCCAACCGTGACGTTCGTCTCTTTGAGGGCAATCGGTTGGAATGCTCATAAAATTGCTTAATTGCCCCCAGATAATATTTTTATGGATCCGATTAATGAGTTCGTTTGAACAGACGAATTCACCCGATTCAGTAACATTTGAGTGGAAACAAATCCCTAGGACGCTCTGTAAGGTAGGAACTCCTGGAAAACCTGTAATTTCTACATACCTGAACCCGTGGTAAGTGAAGTGAGGTTTATATATTTCCAACCCTTTACCTTTAAGGATGTAAAAGTCATTGGCAGCAGCAGTACGATTTGTTGCGGTATTTAAGTTTCCCGTCTTGTCGACTATTTCGGCGTATCGAATTTTTATTGTGGTCCCACGAGGACCACGAACTTTGAGTCTTAGGTATCCTGTAAAATTTTGACCGAAATCGTATATATAGACTCCTGGGTCAGTGTTGTATAATCTTTTAGGATTAATTTCTTTAGTTATTTTGATTGGAGGCAGCATTTGGGAAAATAATCTCGGACCTAGAACTGTAACGGTTCTTTCCCATTCCGAATCGTCGAACTTAAATTTGTTCCAGCCCGGCATTTCTTTTCTCGCATCGTATTTTTCTCCGTAATATAATCCGTTTTCCATAGTTGGACCTATGCTGAACTTCCATGTGTCGTCGGAAATAATTATTTCGCTGGACCCATCTTCATACTCTAAATGGAGTTGGAGATAGAGTTTAGGATAATCGTATCCATAATTTTCAACGTGACGACCATTGCCCAAAACAACTCCGATGGCGTTTTCTTTTAGAATATATTCAGTTACATCATACGAGGAATAAAGCGCAATCTTGTTGGTATCTGTCCATCCAGGATCAAGTACTCGATTACCTATTTTATTACCATTAAGATATAATTCGTAGTGCCCTAGTCCGCATATGTATACTTTAGATTTTTTTGGGATTTTGGGAATTGTGAAGGATTTTCTGAGATATACTCCAAGGTATAGCCTCATTTTTCCCGAAAACGCAGTCAATCCCGTTCTGTATTGATATTTTTTTTTGGTCTTTCGATTTGTAAACGCTTCAGCGGTAATCCAGTCTGCTTTCCAATCCGATTCGTCCAAGATCGCAGTCTCGAAATAGCCAATTTCGCTAAACTCACTTTCTCTATTTTTTTTATCCCACCACTTCACGCGCCAGTAATATCTTTCGTCACTTTTAAGAGGCTGCCCTTCATAGGATATGTTCACCGTTTCAGTAGATTGAACTTTTCCCGTATCCCATAAATCGCCATTTCGCTCTTCTGTTAGATTTTTTTTAGAAGAAAGAATAATTCGATAAGCAGATTGAGACTGTTTTCTTTCAGGATGGGATAGAATCCACGAGAATCTGGGCTTTTTCGTATCAATACCGATAGGACTATTCCAATATTCAGTTTTTAATTCAAAAGGAGGTGTAATCATAATAAGTCGAATTTTAAATGATATATAGGTTTAAATATATGTATTTTTCCAACACTAATTAATCATTCTAGTTGATAAACCTTAAATATTTGAATAATATTAAATAAAGTTTCAAGACATTGTGAACAACGTATAATTATAATTCAACTTCCCTTATCAGTAGAAAAAGGAATTATTCTAAATCGAAAATATCCCGAACCCAGCTTAAATATGATGTGATTTTGTTTTATAGTTATAAATTCTACACCTTGGACTTTTTCTTTGGTAAAGCCATTTTTGAAAATAATTTTATCGCTCTCGTATATTATAGTCTCCTTTTTAACCATAGGTAACCACACTTCGGCGTTAACACCAAGACAAATTCCAATAAATATTTCTAACAAATTTCCTTCTTTTTTCCAAGAACTAGACAAGATGCCTTTTATCGTATTTAATTTGGCAGCTGCAAACTTCATATTAGAGGGGATATAAGGTCTTATTTTTATTTTTTCCCATCCACTTTCAATTAACTGAATTCCCGCAAGATTCTTGTAAAACCATGTATCAACGGTTCCAAATGCAATATGATTATGGGAGTTCATTGCTGGACCTTCTAGCTTTTCCCATCTTTCCCATAGAGTTGTTGCCCCGTGCTTTATCATGTATCCCCAACTAGGATAGCTTTCTTGCGTTATTAATTTATACGCAACATCGTTTTTCTCAAATTTAGAAAGGACATCCATAAGGTATCGGGTTCCAACGATTCCAGTATCTATGTGACAGTCGTGTTCCTCTATAATATTTAATAACAGAGCGGAAAATACGCCACTTACATCTTTCTGAGGTACTAAATTCAAAAATAATGGTAAAATATTCGAAGTTTGACTGAATGTCTCGTCGGTGGGCGAAAGTTTCGGGATTTGATAGATATAGCTTAAATAATTTTCATTATATGCATTTTTAATATTTTCAACCCTTTCGGATAAAAGTTGAAAATCCTGTTTTTTATTTAATACTTCAGCAATTTTCGAGAACAATAAGGTGTCGTGCAAATAATACCACGTGCTGACTTGTTCTAACGGAGTTTTCCTCGAGGTTGTACAGCCCGGAGAACACCAATCTCCATGTCTTCCTAAGCTCCGTATAATGAAATTATCCGCATTCAAATGCAAAAAATTTACGTATTTTTTCATGGTATCGTAATGTTCTTCAAGAACTCTTTTATCCTTGTAATAGAGATACAAGTGCCACGCAATCGTGATGTATGCTGAACCCCATGCAGGGTCTGCGGGATAAAGAGGCCAATAAGGAGGTACCACATCGGATAACTCACCATTTTCTTTTTGAGCAAATTTGATATCCCTTAAAAACTTGGTATAGAATCGTGCAACATTAAAATTGTAAATTGCCTCTTCAATGGTCAAGGCAGCATCTCCCATCCAACCGTGTCGCTCGTCCCTCTGAGGACTATCGGTTGGAATACTCATATAATTACTTAATTGCCCCCAAATAGTATTCTTGTGGATGAGATTGATGAGCTCGTTTGAGCACAAGAATTCGCCTGTTTTTTGAACACTTGTGTAAAAACAAATCCCTAGGACGCTCTGTAAAGTAGGAACTCCTGGAAAACCGGTAATCTCTACATACCTAAACCCATGGTAAGTAAAGTGAGGTTGATATCTCTCTAACCCCTTGCCTTTTAATATATAGATATCAGTAGCGACTGCTGAACGATTTGGTGCTGTATTTATGTTTCCCGTTTTATCAACTAATTCAGCGTATCGGATTTTTATCTCAGCTCCACGAGGACCACAAACCTTAAGTCTTACGAATCCCGTAAAATTTTGACCGAAATCGTATATATAGATTCCTGGATCAGTGGTATATAATCTCTTAGGATTAATTTCTTTAGATACTTCGATTGGAGGAAGTAGTTGCGAAATTAGTTTTGGGCCTTGAACATTAGTTGTTTTTTCCCATTCCGAATCGTCATACTTATATTCGTTCCAACCCGGCATTTCTTTTCTCGCGTCGTATTTCTCTCCTAAATAGATCCCGTTTTCCTTGATCGGTCCTAGACTGAATTTCCATGTATCGTTAGAAATAATTATTTCGTTTGAACCATCTTCATATTCTACATGGAGTTGAAAAATGAGTTTAGGGTAATCGTATCCGTAATTCTCGATATGGCGACCATTGCCTAAAACAACTCCAATGGCGTTTTCTCGTCGAAGATTACTAGAGATATCGTAAGATGAATATAATGCAATCTGGTTGGTGTCTGTCCAGCCGGGATCAAGAATTCGATTATCTATCTTTTTACCATTGATGTACAGCTCGTAATGACCCAATCCACAAATATAACTCTTAGCAGTTATTGGGATTTTGGAGAGTTTAAACGTATTTCGCAGATAAACGCCGCAAAAGAGTCTCATCTTACTTGAATACATATTTATTCCTCCCTTGGTTTGATAATTTCTTTTCGTTTTTCGATTTGTAAACGCTTCAGCGGTAATCCAATGTGCTTTCCAATCAGAATCTTGAATTAAAGCAGTTTCAAAATGTTCGATATCGCTAAAATCACTTTCCCTGTCTTCATTATCCCACCATTTGGCACGCCAATAGTAAGTTTTGTTACTTTTTAAGGGCAGACCTTCGTAAGCGATATTAATTGTTTTCTGTGATAAGATCTTTTCCGTATCCCATAAATCCCCTTCCTCTGACTCTGAATGACTCTTTTTAGAAGATACAATAATGCGATAGGCTGATTGAAATTGTTGTCTATCAGGATGGTCTACGATCCATGAAAATCTGGGTCTTTCTATATCTATCCCAATCGGTTTACTTAAGTATTCGGTTTTTAATTCAAAAGGAGGTTTAATCATATTAAAAAATGAATTTCTAATCATTTAAACTTTTAACATTTTGCCTCAAGAAGTCTCCTCCCTTTAGGGAGGAGATGAATTGAGGCGATCTTACATCTTAAGAAGATTCCTTCTTATTTATGAGAAATTACTAAACGATTAACGTGTGAACCTTAAATATCGATCAATCCACTATGGATAGTGAGGTTATCGAAGATGCTTTTGACACATAGAGTTCGCATTTATCCGACTCAATCGCAGGAAGACGCGTTATGGAACTTATCGGAAAAGTGTCGTCTGCTCTATAACTTTGTCTTGCACGAACGCATCCAAGCTTGGAAAAAAAACAAGAAGAAACCGAAAAAGCAACGGAAATATGTCTCGTATACCGACCAGCAAAAC
>WJKD01000731.1 GCA_014729315.1 Promethearchaeota archaeon
AACTTTATGAAATTGAGATAATAAGGACTCCCGGTCAGTAGCCGAAAGCTTGTCCTTCGGTGATTATCATTATCAAGTGTTGTCGGGTGCCCCCACCCGACAGAAAAGGCATCAGGTGCGGCGTAGGGGTGGCATGCTTAGCTCGAAGCTGCAGGCTGAGAGATAAGCATGTTTTTTGTCTAACCTACGAGGCGTCAGGTGCGGGGACCTGACGCCACAAGAGTTGTGCTGTCGGGCGCCCCCCCGCTCGATCGTATTCTTCGTGCGTCGCGCGCGGCATTCGCCCTCGTAGCCCCACAAAGGGGGCAGAGCTGCAGGCCGGCGTTAGAGCTTTACGAACTTTGAGCGGTGGGCTATTCTTTTATCTCCATCAACTCGATTTCGAAAACAAGGATTTGCCCAGCAAGAGGATGATTAGCATCCAGAGTAACAGAATCTTCTCCCACTTCTTTGATCTTCAGATTTGCCGTCCTGCCATTAGGTTGCTCCATTGTCAGTATCTGCCCGGCTTCCGGTTCGACGTCCGGCGGAATCTCATTTACTCCTACTTTGAATACCAAATCCTCCCGCACATCGCCGTATGCATCCTCGGGCGCAATTTCGAAACTGTTCTTCTCCCCAACCGCCAATCCTCGCACTCCATCATCAAATCCCGGTATCACCTGTCCGGTGCCGACGGTGAACTCCAAAGGTTCCCTATTTTCAGATGAGTCAAAAACCGTTCCATCCTTAAAGGTACCTACATAATGTACTCTCACCGTATCACCATCCTCTGCGACCCTCTCACCGGAACAATATATGAACAAACCGGTAAGCACCAAAATAAACATTAAAACTGCAGCAAAACGCATTTCCTATAATCCTTTCTATTCTTTCAAGTTACAAATCAGGGCAATAAATCCCTATCCACGAATTGAATTAAGATAGTCATTAGAAGATTAAATTAAAAGAGAAAAAGTATAATATTTAACTGAGAATGACTGTTGCATTTGATTTAGAATCACGCATTCACAGCCGATAATATCCAAAAAGGGGCGAAGCGCAACTCATAACCGAAATCCAGCATTCGATAAACCTATATGTTTTTAGATAA
Organism: Promethearchaeota archaeon; assembly: GCA_014729315.1. The sequence goes on from WJKD01000731.1 coordinate 1,094, forward strand.
AAGCAATTCCCGGAGTAATAGAAAAAATAAAATATTGGTAAATGATCTGATCAAATCATCTCGGATCACTCTTTTTGGGCATGCCGTTGTCGCCATAATAGTTTTACTTGTCCTGTGGCAGCAATCATCACATACCGCCTCTGCTATCTGGTTTGCGTCAATAATGCTATTGGCATCTATAGGATTTATCTTGAATCTTAATTCAGTCGCTAGTAAACTCTCACCCAAAAAGCATTTCACAGTTCTACTGATACTCACAACTATTAAAGGACTCACGTGGGGATTAGGAGCGGCATATTTTATGGGTAGAATTCCCGAAGCTCAGGCTGATTTACTGGTTTTCGCAATCGGGGGACTGGTTGCCGGCTCCATAACCTCTCTTTACCCTTCCCTTTTGCTATTAAATAGCTTTATCTGCTCAACTGTATTACCAATTGCGGTTAAATCCTTTGCGCTTAACCTGTCGGGTACCCCATATCATGGAATTCTAATTATTGTTTTTATGGGAGTGACGATTCTTGCAGCAACAATCGCCAACAGGAATTACAAAGATCTTAAAAGGTTCAATAATAGTCTGGATAAACAAAAGCAAATCGTCCATAACATCTTTAGCGCAGTGGACGACATAGCATTTATCACATTGGAAGTATTCAGCGGCAGTTATTCGGTACTCTCCTTTTCCCCTGGCGCAGAGAGTACTTTCGGGTACTCCAAAGAAGAAGCAATAGGGAAACCGTTGTGCGAAATATTACACAATGACTCTTGTCAGATGTTATCCGGTCTATTGGAGGAAATCCGGCGTCGACCCCGTTCGCTGAGAGGTGAGGATAATCTGATTAGAAAGGATGGAGATGAGTTCGTAGCCGAGATCGCTGTCTATCCGCTCTTCGATGATTCTGATGAAATGTATGCAATGATGGCGGTGATCTCCGATATA
>WJKD01000732.1 GCA_014729315.1 Promethearchaeota archaeon
ATCCCGGAATGCAACCCCGAATCCCACGAATCCTGCATCAAGAACCTGTTCATCGCCGGCGTGATGTTAGGCGGCATGGAAACCTACAAATGGACCATCGAAAACTCCCGCGAACATGCTGTTAAAATATTCAACTACCTGAAATCGAAACGAAATTAATTTATTCCGCAAAATCCGGCTTTTGTGTTTGCGAAGGACGCTGGAAACTTCTATACCCACTGTTATAAAACAGAAAGCCAATTATTATCACAAAATAATATTTTGCAAATCTATTTCATTGCGAATTCCTGATAATACAAATAAGCTGTCGGGCAAATATTAATAAATATTGATTTATATTATTAATAAATTTTTATTTGATAAATAATATATTGTTAATAAGTACCAAATGCCTTAATCGATGATACAGCTATATATGATCCAGTTAGCTGTTAAAAATAACGAAAAATGCGTGAAATAATAAAAATTTCTTGATTTTCATAATATATTTTTTTATATTTTGAATATTACAAATCTGTCTTAATACTTGCGCCAACATCTGAGAGCTTCATACTAAAACCAATGAGGAAGTGACGGATAACGGATGCAGGTTTGGGGATGTACTGCGTGATTTATCTACTTCATGACCTACCGTGGGGATGTTGCTTCGTAACTAAAAGTTGTATTCTTACATAATTAACTAATTATAGTGGAAAAGGCATAGCTCTATGCTAAATCGAAAAACAATTTCTTATATAAGTATCTATTTTATTATAATGTGGAGTGTTGTTTTTGCCTCTGACTATCCCATTTCGCTTGTTAATTTAAATTTGCATACCACCTCCGAAACTCAAGATAATAGAAATATTAAGAGGGGATTGTATTCATTGTTGTTGAGCCAAAGCTTTTGTTCTGATACATTAAGTGAAGAATTTTTTGACAGAGAAAATACGAGTTGGGTAAATATAGAGAATTCTCTAAACCAAATTAGTGCGCGCCATGAAGGAGAAGGCGCAGTATATTTATTCTATAATGGCATAATAGATATGGATTCTTCTTCAGGAATTTTAATTAAGGACTATCAGGATACAACTAGAAATCTGAGTAATATATTGAATAATATTCACGCTGAACGGATAATTGTATTTTTAACGCAATACTTACAAAAAGATATTAAAAATGCATTTGATAACTCCTCTGCGGTAAAATACATCTCAGAGCAGGGAAAAGATGTTGCACTGTTTGTTTACTTTTTTGAGGAAAAAGACCATAAATTTTGGGGAAAATGGAAGAACTGTTTGAATTATTCATCAGACAAAGATAAAGATGGAAGAATCACATTTAATGAAATCCAAATGAAAGTACCACACAAAAGTAATCCCAATTGTATAGTAGATGCGACTCGAAATGATATTGAAATTTACAGATATCCACGATCCTCGCTTCAAATAATTACTGATTTAAGTTTTCCGGATCAGCAGGACATCAAATTAGATGATTACCAATTTCGGACCGATTTACTAAAAAACAAAATGCTAATTGAAGCAATTCCTTCAGAAGAATATCTCCTGGAAATTAAAAGAAATGGATTCAATATTCGGCGAATTCCCTTTCGCATTCACGATCAAGAGGCAAAAAACTTGAAAATAAAATTCAATAATATTGTCCGAAATTCAATTAAAGCTAATATTTTTGTTGAATATCAAGAAAGTGATTCTTTTCTTTGTATGCAAGTGAATAAGATAATAAATGAACACTTAAAGCCAAAGAATAAGCAACAGTTATTAGATCATAATATGTCAATTAATATAGTTGAAGATAAAAATTTTCCACTAGTGAATAATTTCAGAAATGGTGATTTTCCACTTATCAAGTGTTGTATAACGCGTGAAGGTGATAGTATCTTTTATAATTTTGATGTCCTGAAAAATGCCAGAAATATTACTGGTAAAAAAGAAGAACATAAAAAGTTTGACTCAATATTTCGAATTGAACTTAATAAAAATAAGAAGCTTATGGGGATGACCGAAAGTAGTATTAATAGTACTGTGTCAGGTCAATTCGAAGAAATATTTGGTGGTAAATTAAAAAAATTCATGGGGGCGGATGTTTACAATGGTACCTTTCCCGAAGGACTTGACAAATTGCTTATTGAAATCGAAGAATATCTGACTGGTTCGACGAAAGGAGATATTATTAAAAATGTTGTTATACCTATAGCAGCAATAGGCACAACCAGTATTATTATAAATGCGATATCAAATTCAATTGATCCTCTCGAAAAATTACCGCCAATACCAAAATTACCAAATTCAGGGAATTAATAAAATGAATAAGCTCATTTACCATTTGATATACACAGTTGTTTTATTTGCTGCACTATCATACGCGCAAACTGATTGGCAGCAAATTTCTGGATTTTGGGGCGGGGATATTCGAACAATTGCAGTTGATCCCAATAATCAATGCTACTATGCTGGCACCAGCAATAATGGAGTTTTTTATTCAGAAGAAAATCATACATCATGGATACAACATA
>WJKD01000733.1 GCA_014729315.1 Promethearchaeota archaeon
ATTTGCGTCGTAAACCCTTCCTATATCGGGAATTTCTACGTAAAATTCGTCGTAAGTGGAATAATCGTTATCGACGGTGAGATATTCTTTTCCGTATTCTATTATATCCTCCCCTCTGACCAAAGCGCTGGTTTCTACGCCGTCCATAATCCCGTCGTTATCAAAATCGGGATCGTTCGGGTCCAGATATTCCGAGACTTCCACCTCGAACTGTTCTAACAGACAATTGGCGCTCGTGTCGTTTAATCGAACGATAACGGGTCAAAGTCGAGTGCGTGCGAGACGTATCTTTGGGTGCTATTCGTAGTAATATTGAATAACACCACGTTTTCTTCTTTTTTGCTGATTTTCATCGGAATCCGTTTTCTGGATCTTATATTATATGTAAATTTTAAAAACGCATATCGAGAAATAAGAGGTTTAATATACTAAAGTAAAGTTATCGTGAAGTCTTTGAGATTGAATTATGTTTAAAGAACTTATATTCTATAAATTGACATATATTGACATTTGATTTTTTCTTTAAATAAAAGCGCATTAAAATGAGGGTAGAACACAAGAAATAATCTTTGACATGAATAGAAAAAAAATAACTATAGCATCCATTTTCGTATTGTTATTCGTACTTCCAGCATACTATACAACGGATAATTTAGTATTTAGCACTAAGATCGAGAATTCCACTAAAAATCATAAAGAAAGCGATTTTAACGAGAAGAAGATAATAGACGGACAGTTGCGAGTGAGTAAAAACCACACTTTAAAGTACGGTGAGTACATTGTAGCGGATGGATATTTACACAACGATAGCTATTTTGAATGGATCTTCTCAACAACTCCCGTACACGAAATTAATGTCTGGGTAGCAGATCATGAAAATTATCAAGCCTTCATTCGAGGATTTCCCGCTTCAACGAAATTAATAAAAAGGTCATCCGAAGGAGAAGGGAAATTCGATCCTGAATATGAAGATTATTGGTATATCGTATTTCACAATAATGTCGTCGCAGGGACGACTATTCTTTGGTGTGAGGTTAATACGACCGATTTAAGCGATACGGGACCTCCAAAACCAAATCCAGATGACGATGATAATACAGAAGTAATAGACGAAAGATTTTGGATTTTTATGTTCGTCTTATTGATTTTGTCCTTTTCAGCTGCCGCAACTATAATTAGTATAATTATTGTGAGACACATTTCTCAGAAAAAAGGGATGAAAGATCCTAAAAAGCGTAACAGAAAGATGCGAAAGGTTAAGGAATTTATTGAAGGCTCAAAAAACGCCATACCCTCCTGGGCATGGGAGTATATAAATACGCATAAAGAGAAAGAGGGCACAATTCCTAAAGATTATGTACTCCTCAGCGACCCATACTTTCAATTTGACGAATGTCGATACTTCTATAACGAGAATAGGGCTAGATACATCGTCCGATTCTACAAAAAGCCGAAAAAATAGCAAAAGAAAGAAAATTAACTATAAACTCGGCTTTAGTTTGATTAAATAAATCTCTCAAATCTGATCGGTGAATATTAAGATTAAAAAAGAAAATAAATCATTCTTCTTCAAACCACCAATCAGCAATATAAGAATCCATTTTAAAAATATTCTGGCATTGAGGACATTTTTTTTTAAAGTGAGAAGGATTAAAATTATACTTATCAGCATTAAATAATACTTTTTGAGAAAATACGAAGTGGTTATGACATCTATCGCATTTTACATCGAATTTAAAGAGATATTCAAATTCATTTTCTCTCTCGGAAATTCTTTTAAAACCTAAAAAAATTAATTCCACTTCATTTCTTTTTACTTCTTTATTCAATGGTGTTTTAATCATTAGTTCCAAGTTTTCATCAAGTTTCTCAGTTTGGAATTTTTTATCTACATTTGTTAAACTATCATTTAATAATTTGTCAAATTTATCTTTATTATCTAAAGGTGCCTCTCCAAAAATATTACAATCAATTTGAGACTCTAATTGTTCAATAAAGTGCTTTCCGTCCGTAGTTACTATATAAATATCATTATGGAGATGCTTGCTTCCACTCTTATTCTCAGCTAATCCTAAATTAACCAATTTTTCAAAGGCTTTTCCCCGATCAATAAAATCCGGTAGACTCCAAGTATCATCGGTTTTTGCTTGGGTATAAAGGACATAAATACAGTACATATCGTTTTTTAGGTTTTTAAAAATGTCATCAAAACTAATTCTCAATTCCCTCGATTTAGTCTATTTGGGTACTTTTTTCTTTGTCTCTTATATAATAAATATTATTTCAATAAATTTATATTATATATTGTTATTTTCGACTAATTCTTTAACAATAATTTAATCGTATTTATCAAAGTGTGATTGCTCATTTTTTATAAATCCGTACCTTCTTTAAAATGAAGACTTTTAAATAATTATATATTTATTTATAAATTAAAGTAGTAAAAATTTAAAGACAATAATATTTATTCATTATAACGAAGAGGAAAAAAAGATAAAAAATAAAAGACAACTTTTTAAGAGTTGAATAAAATGAAAAGAAAACCAATTCATATTATGGCAGGTTTAATCAATGCTCTGAATTCGTTAGATAAAGAAACAGGATATTCAATC
>WJKD01000734.1 GCA_014729315.1 Promethearchaeota archaeon
GTACATAACTTTCTAATAAGAATCTGAATCGTTCTTGTCCTCCGAAGTCCCAGAGCTGCAAGGTACATTGTTTTCCGTCTACTTCGATTTCCTTAAGGAAAAATTCAACGCCGATAGTCATTTTTGTTTCGGCGGAAAACTTTCCTTCGACATATCGGTGAAGGAGTGTGGTTTTTCCAACACCACCTTCCCCTGCTGTCAATATTTTCAGAATAAACTTTTTCGGCATCTACGAGACCAGAGATTATAATTAAGCTTTAATTATATAGATTTAATTTAAAAATTTGTAAAAATATTCTTAATACATACTTGAGAGTACATATTAATTCTTTTAATTGTAAATAATATTTTTTATTTTTCTTTTTTTGTTTTTAATTCGTGTAAATAATATTCGTTATTAAAAATTTTTACTTCGGTGTTAATTTATCTTTTTTTTTAAAGCTTTTTTCTATAATTATCGTTCTTTTTTCTAGTGTAAATTATTCTTTATAATTTTAATTTTTACAAAATCTTTTATTTAAATATGCGTAGTTTTATGCTTGCCAAAAAAATAATAAAAATAAACATAAAACTAAAATAGCTTCAATTATGTGAAGATAATATGAAGATGAAAAAAAAGAAACCGAGTGAGGAACAATTAGACAACCTCAAAGTGAAGACATGGGGTACATGGAGTAAAGAGGTAAGCGAATTTCCATGGTCCTACGATGAAACTGAAACGTGTTATATCTTAGAGGGAGAAGTAGAAGTTGAAGCTGAAGATGGTGAAAAAATAGAGTTCCAAAAGGGAGACCTTGTTCAATTTCCCAAGGGGCTTAAATGTACCTGGAAAGTGAAGAAACCTGTAAGAAAATACTATAATTTTGGCGATTTAGACATTTAGGTTCTGTATACATGTCATAAATATTTTATCTTTTTTTTCCTTTCAATTTATTACTTGGTTAAATTAATTGTCTCAATCAATACGATAGTGATCGATATAGGAATTTATAAATAAGCAACCTCCGTATATAACGATTTAAATATCTTGGAATCGTAGTTTTTCCCTTCGCTCCTGAACCGATATTTCCCTTTCACCCAAGCGATCTAGGTCCCTCAATGTTTCAATAATAGTTTTAACTTCGTCTCTCGTTTCCAATTCTAATTTCTTTAAAATCTCTAAAATCTCCTTATCACTATAACCCTTTTTATAAAATTCAACGAGTTTGTTTATTACGTCCGCATGGTAAAATATGTAGTGTTTGTTCAAAAAGATTATTAACCAAGCCTTTTTTTCTTGCTGCTGAGATAAATTAAACATTTTTTCTTGAATATCTCTGATATTTTTTTTCATTTTTCTCGCAACAAACTCGTCTTGAACACGGTAATATTCTTTAAGAAATCTTAATAGTTTATTTCTAAAGAATAGTCTTGGAACAAAGGACAACGCGAACAAACATAAAGCAATAATCGTTATAACGAGTGCCGCTATCTGATTATAAAATGCAACAATAATAATTATCAGAACGAGTATTAGGAACCATTTTCTTCCAATCGATTTCAAGAAAACTATGTATTTTTTTGCCATAGATATCACATATCAGCCAGTAATATTAATAGTTAGTCTCATCTTTTATTGAATAAATAAATTGTTTATATTCCAGTAAATTATGTGATCTAAGTAAATATGAAATATAAGCACCACATAAACAAGCGCGTCCGGGTACTATCCTCGAGTACCATGACCGTAGCCGAAGCAACAGTTTGTTATTTCCCACGTATCGCAAACGCAGTAGTATTAACAACGTATTCGAGTTTAACTTCCGGGTTCGGGATGTTTCCGGCGCTTTAGCGAGATGCTATTATATTTATGTGGTTAAATATAAATGCATGCTAATATAGTATGTAGAAATAATAAAATCTAATAATTAAACTTTTTCAAAACAGAACCATTAAACTTTTAAGCTACCGTTCTCGGAGTATTGGTAAATTATGCTTTATCAGCTAATTTTTAAAACCGAATCGCAATATCAGTACTTAATTAATGCGATTATCGTTATCATTGGTAGATCATTGGATATTCTGAGCACGCGATATGTAACTAAAGAATTAAAGCTTGAAACCAATAAAATTGCCCGAAAATTAGGCTGGAAGGGCATGGTCTTAATTCAGATCCCTCTGATTATTCTAGGAAGCTTGGATCTTTATTTTGCCTTCTTTATCTTTGTTTGGTCTCTTTTTTTATTTGCTAATAATGTTCAAGGGAGTTGGTATATCAACGAGATTGGAGAAGAAACTTATAGAGAAGGAATTAAAGAAACTGCAAAAAATACAAAATCTTGGAAAATATTTCTTAGTGAATTTTCTTATGTATTTTCCTTTACTATTATAGGAATTCTTATTCTAATTTTCATTTTAGTTTTCAACGACTTAATTGCGGTGTTTTTCATCTCTTTGGCTTTAATCCTCCAAGGAATTTTAGGGACTTTTAGGTCGCTAAAATATGTATTTGAATTAAGAAGAGAAGACGAAGAAACTCCCAAAGAGAAATATCAATCGTGAAAATATGCTTTTAACTAAGTCTTTCGATTATTTCATGGTATTTTCTATTGCCTTTAAGCATCACAAAGATTGAACTTGCGACTGCTCCTATAATTATTATCGAACCTATTATTAACGCATAAGTAGTTATGGGGTCTTCGATCGCTATTTCAAAATCACTATCTTCTAAAATTTCGTAGTTGTTAGCCCAATCTCTCGCAACGATTAAAAAATAATGAGTCCCTGGATCCAATTTATCGATAAAAGCTTTATATTCTCCTTCTTCGTCCTTAAAACTATTAAACATCGTATAATAATCAAATTCTTCAAAATCATCTTCTTTCTCTCCTTTAAGTAAAAAAACTTTTTCTAATCCAGATTCACTGTCTTGAACATCAACTTTAAAACATATTTCATCAGACACAGAAGGATCCTTAGGATCGCACGATTCGTCTAGAAATACGGGATTTAGACTGTCAGAATTAGTTGTAAAATTGAAGGTGGAGAGAATGAGATTATGGCCCGTGATAGTAGCATTATATGTCAAGTTCGGATTTGAGTGAACGCGCATACTTAATCTGCCATTTTTGTCAGCGTAGACAGTGCGAGAAAGTCCGTTGGATGAGGTTAGATAAACCCTGGCATAAGGTACAGGATCACTATTATTATCCATAATAACTGTCGTGTATAACTGTCCTGCATATATTGGATCAACGAAGGGATTAGACGCATTCTTTGGGACATTGGTATATATATCTACCTCTGGATCACCTAGCAAGCAATAAGTTAAGATCTGCTTCCGTTCAAAATCGTAATTAATCGATCCATCTCCTTCGATATAATAATCACTTTGCATATACGCAACTTTCGAATCATATAAAGCTCTCCCTTGCTGGAACTTTTTATTTACGAAAAATTCTTTCCAGAATAGCTTAGCGTTTCCACGATTGAGTTTTTCTAGATTAGTATCGTCAGTATAATACCATGTTGTCCTTAAACCACCTATATAACCGATTGCCCCCGCATCTTGCGATTTTATCAATAATTCACCAATATTATCATCTGTAGCATCGTATGCTGAGGTTGAGCACGCGTCGGCATATATTAAAGATGGTTTATCGTAGTTGAGAGGATTATTGGCTTTACTTGAGGTGTAATATGTATCTTCCTTATCAGTGAATAAAGTCGGAGAACCGTGACCTGCAAAAATTACCGTAGAATACCCATCGTTGAAATTATTTTCAAAGCTAGTCGGAGTTAGACTTGTATAGGGCTGAGAAGGTTCGTAGGAAACGAAATTGACTAAATGCGTATAATTTGTTTCTTGCTTTGTATAGTGTTGCGTTATATATTCAGTCAAACGAGATTCATCCTCACCGTCAGGCGGTTCTTCACTTATTAAATCTGATATGCCTCCCGCTAGTAGCATCTGATTCATCCACTGACCTACGTCTGGGTTAGTTTCGTACTTCAGTGTTTTGTTAATCATAACTTCGAGCTCTGCTGCGTCTCCTGCGGGCAAGCGTCCCACGTAAACTTCGGGAGTCCAGTCAATCTCGTCTACTCCATTAGAATTATCATTTGCGTTTTCTCCGTAATTACCGTCCCCATCTTCGTCCCAATTTCCCGTTAAATCTGCGTAATAGAAATCTGTTGGTTTATCGTACTCGCCAGGAATATCTTCTGTTTTTCCTTGACCATATCTAAGGACATCTGGATTATATACATATCTAATCGGGATAAGGTCGTTTTGAGCGTCTCCACATAATAGAACCCATCTGATGTTCTCTTTTTCGTAATAAGATTTAATCATGTTTCGAATGCGTTCCGGATTATCTGCTCCGGGATATGCAGTGTAATTATCAAGAATAATCGTTTTAACTCCTTTTTGGTTTTTCCATTCTACAAGGGGCTCAACTGCGCTTTTGAAACCGGGTAGACCCGGAGGAACGATGACTAACATCTCGATTTTTGGATTATACCACAAATCGTTCAAATAATCGTAATCGATACTGGGTAGGTCGGAAAAATCCACCTCTGGATCTTCTGCTGCGACTCCTTCGGAAATTATCCCGTAGGGATTAGATCCCGGAATTATGTAAAAGATCAAATTAGGCCCAAGAATTGACATAAGAAAAATGCCGAAAATTACGAAACAGATACGTTTTTTTAGGGTGGACCTAACCATATATTATCAAGTAAAAAAAGTTTTTGAACTATATTTATCTTTATCAATGTAATAAAATAATAAGAATTTAATTGTTATTAGAGATTATTACTCTGATTTTATGCCGTTGAAATATAACTATTGTCCTCATTGTAATGAACGAATTTCCTTTCGAATAGAAATGGCCGATATCGATTCCAGTCGATATCCCGCCCCCGTCTATATCAAATGCTCCCTTTGCGGAAAAACATCGACTTTTTACGTAGATAGCCGCTTGCGAGTATCCTATAAAGAATTAGAGAAGAAACCCGGTGCAATTAAGACTATAGAAACATTTAACTAGAAGTTACCCCGATTAAATTTAGAGATTTGTGCGAACTGTATTTGGGTTATTAATTAATTTAATAAAAAATACATGCTTACTTTTTATTAGGGAAAGTATTACCACATATATTTAAATTTAAAGCATCTATTTACGACTCTAGTTTTTAGATAAAAATGGTTGATCAGTTGGAGGAAATCAGTGGCATCGGAAAAGCAACTGCAGATCGAATGAAAGCTGCAGGTATAGATACTATAGAGAAACTTGCTACAGTAAAACCAGATGAATTACTTAAATTAAATATAAAAGGAATCGGCGAGACAACAGCTACGAAATACATTGAACAAGCAAGAGAGATTTACGATAAATCCGCTGAAACAAAGCAAAAATCTAAATCAGTTGAGAAAAAACCTGAAGTTCAAAAAGCTAAAAAAGAATCTGTTAAACCGTCGAAAAAAAAAGAGAAAAAACCAATACCAAAAGAGGGTATAGCAAAGCTGAAAGAACAGATTAAAAACCAAGCAGAATGCAATATCGGGCTTGTAGGGCATGTAGACCACGGGAAAACCACACTTGTTCAAGCCTTAACAGGAGACTGGACCGACAGACATTCAGAGGAGCAAGAACGCGGGATTTCAATAAAACTCGGTTATTCTAACACTACAATTCTCTACTGTCCAGCTTGTGATCAGTATATGACGAAATATATGGCTGATAAAAATCGCAAAAAAGGACAACCGAGATTTACTTGTCCGGAATGCGGAGGACTTTTAGAATTCAAAAGGAACATCTCTTTTGTTGATGCTCCAGGGCATGAGATCTTAATGGCAACAATGTTAAGTGGAGCATCCTTGATGGATGGTGCATGTTTATTAATCGCCGCAGATGAAGAATGTCCTCAACCACAAACGAGAGAACATTTAGCTGCGTTAAATATTGCAGGTATAGAAAATATTATCATAATCCAAAATAAAATTGACGCAGTTTCTAGAGAACGTGCATTAGAAAATTTAGAAGAAATTAAAGATTTTGTAAAAGGAACCGTTGCCGAAGATGCTCCAGTTATTCCTACTTCTGCCGTATTTGGTGCTAACATTGAAGGTGTTGTTAGAGCTTTTGAGGATGTAGTCCCCTCTCCTGAGTTAAACGAGAAAGAAGATTTCCAATTTTTGGTTGCTCGGTCGTTTGATATCAATCGTCCGGGGACTGAAATTGAAGATTTAAAGGGTGGAGTAATAGGGGGGTCGGTTCTAAAAGGAAAAGTAAATATCGGTGATAAAATTGAAATCCGCCCCGGTCTGCGAATAAAAGAAGAGTACAAACCGATTAAAAGTAAAGTAGTAAGCATCAGTCAAGGAAGAAATCTATTAGAAGTAGCTAGACCAGGTGGTTTAATTGGTATTGGCACGAAATTGGATCCAGCTTTGACGAAAGGTGATGCTTTAATCGGGCATTTAGTGGGTAGGGAAGGTAATTTACCAGAAATTCTCTCTGAGATAGATTTAGAAGTCCATCTCCTCGATCGAGTTATTGGATCTGAAAACTTGATTAAAGTTCACGACCTTAAACATAACGAAAGACTGCTGCTTGTTGTTGGAACTGAAAAGACTGGTGGAATAGTTACAAAAATTTTAAAAGACAGAGTGCGCATTAAACTTAATCCCCCAATCTGTCCCGCTGAAGATTTTATTTTTGCTATTTCTCGCATTATTAATCGAAGATATCGATTGATTGGTTACGGAATAAAAATCGATTAACAGTATCTTTTTATCAATATAATTCAAATTTTTTAAATTAAGATTATGCTAATTTTATAGCATGAATAACTATTAGAAGAGGCGAATTATGAAGAATACGACAAATAAATTTCTCTTATTTTTCCTTTAACTAGTATAATTGAGTTTTCTACCTTTCTGAAGATATTTTGTAGTTCGTTTATAAATTTTTCTTCATCTTGAGTCCCTTTTTTTCCTTCTTTATAATAGTTTACACTAGTTTCGTATAAAACAATATACTCCTCAACTTTCGAGAGAAAATGTAGGATAATATCATTTTCTTTACGAGATGTAAGTTCATAAGTTTTTCCTTCTTTAAACTCGTAAAATACCTCATCCATTAATCTTCTATCCAAAAAAGAAACAAAATCTTCAAGTTTATCGATGAATACTACGATCAAATTACTTTGTTAATCTTCCTTATTTTTGCGATAAATTATAATTCCTATAAACATAATAATGCCGAACACTGATCCGAAAATAAGAATTACGAGCGGAAAGTGTATAATGGAAGTAACAACATAATTCACATCGTTGTATGCACTCACTTCCGCTTCCTTTATAAAAGTGTCTCCTTGGTAAATTTCAATGGTGTAATTCCCATTAGGTACGTCAGACACTAAGATTTCTCCATTTTCATCTGTGAAAATTTTACCGTGAGGTTGTGAATCTTCTTCAGAAATATATGTTCCATAATCTTCACCGTAATAATATATTCTCACTTCCAAACCTGATATGGGCATATTTATATTATCTGTAATAACGACGAATAAATCTTGATCGGTTTCATATTTTATAGTAAAAGGACAAATCTCACCTGAGAACATGTAAGGCAAGGTTATCTTTATTCCCGCTCTTTTTGTGGCATTTGCTTGAAAAACTAAACTATTTTCAATGTCTTCGTCTAACTCAGTAACATTTACCTCGTCGAATTCAAATGCTCTCCCAAATTGGGAATAGGTGTCTTCGATTTGATAAGAAGAAACACTTTCGTCTATTATCGAGATCTCACTTAGATATATTTCTTGAGGGCCAGATACCAAATATGGAAAATAAATCCTTTCCCTAATATCTTGTTCTTCAACCAGTCTGTCAATTGCCCAGCTTTCGTCAACGGGCTCAACAAATCTAAGATCATAGTTTGCAGTAAATTCAATATCGATTTCAGAATTGTTCGCTCTAATTAGATTTTTAGTATAAACTATTTTGTTGTCCTTTAGAAAGTTAACGCTAATAGAATTTGAATTAATTTCTAATTTATGATTTTGTAAATAATCCTTATCTGGTAGAAAAATTGATAAATTAATTAATAGGTTATCCGCTGGTATGTTAAGAAATTTTCCTTCACTCTGATTGATCTTATTTCCATTTATTCTAAATTCATAATTAAATTTTGGAGAAACTATACTTTCTTCTTCGTCCCAAATTAAATCCTGTTCAGTATTTTGGTTTAATCGCCAATTTGTGACTGTAAGGTTGTAAGAGTAAATAAGGTGCATAGTAAAATTATATGGAGGATTTTGAAAATATTCTTCAAAATCAAATACTAACCATTCCTTATTTTCAATAACATCGATAGAATACTCGTTATCGTTAAGTTCAGTTATAGGAATCGTACTATTCTCTATAAAAACTTGCTCGTAATTACAAGGCGATAAACGGGTTAAATAAACTAAATAACCCTCTGCTGAATCGTTATATTGTACACTCAAGGACTCGTTAATTAGTATAGTAATATCCATGTTCTCGGTCACATTTTCGTTAAGATCATTTTTTTGGGCAATTCGAGTAGTCTCAATAAATTCTGTTTCCTTATAATCCACAACTAACGCACCAGTTTCCAAATCGTCGTCTAAATTAGTGTATTTTGCTGTATTATTAAAAAAACCACTCTCTTGAAATTCTATATCCGTAATATTTATCAAACCTAAGGAGTGTTCTTTTACATTATTTTTAGGATCATAGGAGTCTTTTGAAAATGCTGATGTTTTTAAGTCAGATTGATTAAAACTTCTCGATTGTAAAAAAGGATTTGCTTGAGCTGAGCTGAAAAAGAGAACTGGAAGAATGATGTTAAGTCCTATTATAAAAAGTAGAACTAATTTTAGTGTTCTGTTTTTTGAGAAGTTCTTTTTCGTCGGCATACCAAAATTCAAGATTCTTTGTTAGGAAACGAAAATTATTCAATATTAAATAATTTTACTTAAGA
>WJKD01000735.1 GCA_014729315.1 Promethearchaeota archaeon
GGGGAAATCGCCGTGGAGGATATTTTCGTTTTGAATTCCGTCGTTTAACTCTTTTGAAAATTCAAACGCTGCCGACATAGGTAAGAAGGAAAACACAGAATCCGTCATCGCAACATCAATGTATTGACCTAATCTATTAGGATTATTATCTCTTTCGATAAGTGCACTTAAAATTGAGATCGTGGCAATTAGACCTCCTCCGATATCACCAGCTTGAATACCCGGAACAATAGGTTCTCTAATTTGATCAGGGTTATCAAATCTGGTTCTTGGTCTATTTAAATTGAGCATTCCGCAAATTCCAACATAATTCATATCGTGTCCAGCTATTTGTTCGTAGGGGCCGTTTTGTCCGTATCCCGTAAGTGAACAATAAATAATAGAAGGATTAATCTCTTTCAGAGTTTCGTAATCAATCTTTAATTTCTGAGTTACTTTAGGACGAAATGTTTCCATAATTACATCTGCTCTTTTAACTAAGTAATAAAATATATCGAGAGCTTTTTCTTTTTTTAAATTAAGCGTCATTGATTTTTTATTTCGCATAATAATTGAATTGAACGCACTTTCACGATATCTACCTTTTTGGAAAAACGGTGGTGGATTAGCGTATGGAAATTTTGGATCTTCGACTCGAATTATCCTTGCACCTAAATCTCCCAAGATCATGGTACAGTATGGTCCCGGAAGCATTCTTGAAAGATCTAGAATGGTTATTTTCTCTAGAGGTAAAGTCATACTAATTAACAATTAACTATTAACTTTAAAGCCTTTTAATAACTCCGTCTTTGCTAACATTAAAAAATTCTTTTTTCCCATCAGATCTCAACACTTTGATGATAGTGTCAGAGAGATATTTAATACTATGAAGATTAAAATCGCTATCTTTCGCCATGGTTGTAAAATCCAACGATTTCTCTTTTATTTCAATTTTACTTATAACTTTAGATATCGGTTCTCGATATCTTGTAATTGTCTTTATGTGATCTAATATATGAAACATATTACCAGATAAATTTTGTATCTGCTTTTTATAAAGGTTAGAATAGGCAATAGGAGTATTTCCAAAACTCAATTCCTGTACTGTTTTTAATTGATACAAAGATTTTAGAGACTTGTAATTTTCAGAAATATCCGTATTATTCAAATTTAAGACTTTTAATCTTTTTAAAGTGTTTAAATTAGATATTTTTTCGATCGGATTGTTTTTTAGATAAAGATATTCTAAATTATTAAGTTCCTCCAATCCTTCTATTCTAGAAATCTCGTTACTTCCCAAATTTAAGAATTGTAGATTCTTAAGTTCAGTTAAACCTTTAATTTTTTTTATTTTATTACTATACAAGTTTAAATAAGTTAAATTAGTCAATTCTTCTAATCCTTTAATTTCTCTAATATCATTATTACTCAAATCTAGTCTTTTGAGTTCTTTAAGCATATCAAGACCTTCAATTTCAACGATTTTATTTTCGCTTAAATACAATTCCTCTAATTTAGTTAAATTATCTAATCCATTTATTTGGTGAATTTCATTTTTATAAAGGGAGAGAATTTTTAGGTTGAGGTTATGCTCCAAGCCCGTGATTCTTTTAATTTTATTACTGCTTAAATAGAGTTTCTGAAGATTTGGCAATTTATTTAAGTCTGAAATTTCACAAATGTTATTTCTCTGAAGAAATAGCTCTCTCAAAAGATTTAATTCTTTAAGGCCTCCGATTCTTAAAATACTATTGTTGAAAAGTGATAGAACTTCTAAATTAGTAAGTTTTTCCAATCCGCAAATCTTAATTATTTTATTATCCTGGAGCGATAATGAAATTAACTTCTTTAAATTTTTTAATCCTATGATTTGATTTAAGTCGACAATATTTTTTTGATTTAAGTTTAAAGATTTTCCGTCTGTCTGGGGAAAATAAATTTTATCTTCATGAATCACGAATTTAGCCAGTTTTTGAAGAGATTTTAATTTAAAGGCAGTTGAATTCTTGAGAGAATTAATAATTGTAAGGAGACAAAAATTTGATTTTTCATTTTTTAAAACCCATTTGATAAGCTCATAAGCTTTATTGGGATAACGAAGGATTATTGCTTTCGCCGCTAAACCCCTGACAATATCGCTATTATCTGAAACAAGTAAATTTTCTAAAAAGGAATAGTTCCTTCTATTCCTTACGGAAATTACAGTAAAATATTCTAAACCTGACTTTCTAACGTAATAATGAGGTGAATTTTCTATAATTTTAGTCAGAAGGTCGGTTGCGGTAATTCTATCTAAATTCTTTTTTAGGTATTCGTCGTAGATTCTTCTAGGAGAGAGACTTGACATTCAGAAAATTGGATCTAATATTTACTATTAATATTGAGACAAGAAAGCTTTAACTACAGTATACTATTATAAATAAAAAAAAATTTGTATTATAAATAGATTATCTCTGCTTCCATTTTAACAGTGTTTATAATTGCAAAACTAGGATTATCATTTAGATAACCACAAGCTTCACCAGGATTAACTACTAACACATTATTTTCGTACTTTTCGTTTACAACTTGGTGAGTATGTCCCGATAAGATTATATCGAATTCACCTGACTTTGCTAACGCTCTTATCGCTGATGTATTTGGCATATGGGAAACGTATATATTTTTTCCGTCAAGTTCTAATATAACATCGTTTTGATTTTCTACTAATTGACAAATCTTTCCTAAAACATTTCTTAAGTAGACATGATCACCATCATTATTACCAAAAACACCATAAAAATTCTCTTTTATTGGGTCGTTGAGTTCTTCGAACCATCTTTTTACAAACGGGCTACAATAATCTCCGCAATGTATAAGTGCTTCTACATTTCTTTCGTTCATTTCAGTAACCGCTTTCAAAATCATCTCGCGATTATCATGAGTATCAGATATTACTGCTATTTTCATTTTATTTCATTCCTTATAGTGAATACCTTCTTATTTGCTAATTTAATTAAAATAGTACATTTTAATTAATAAATAGGGATATGAATAAGAATAAATTTTATATATTTTTGAATTTGCTAATCGCAAAAAAGATAAATAAATAATTTATTACTAATCATAGAAACTCAAATCAAATTTATTCTGATAGAGAAATGATCGAAGAATATTTCGCATTTGAAAAAGAAAATGTAGAA
>WJKD01000736.1 GCA_014729315.1 Promethearchaeota archaeon
GTGTCGGTCAACGCAATTATAACATACATTCAGCTTTCCCCCTACAAACCACTTACCTGGGAAAAGATCAGTTTTTTCCCAAACTTTATCGTATGGTTTGAACCAATCCAAAGATTTTGCTTGTTCTCCCCAGAAGCCTTCCATGTCATTGATGCTCTTTTTATACAATTTTTTGTACTCTTCCATGGATATGCCGGTCTTTGCGAATTCGGGGTTTAATTTAACGGGATCAAAAACACGTTTTTCCGTGAGAATTGATTCCATTCTGTCTTCTTTAGACATTCCAATAAATCACTTAAAATCTCTTATTTTCTGATATAACTATTTAAATATTAAAATTGTGTGTAATAATCAAGGAAAGATATCAAAAATTATAAGATTTATCTTAATAGATTATAGAGGTGTTATAGAGCTAATTTTCCGAAAATCTTCTTAATCTTCGGATCTTATTTCATATATCGTTCTGAAAAAAGAGAATAAAACCGAACAATATTGTGAAGTATAAATAAGTCATGAGTACAAGAAAGTAAAAGATTATAACCTAAAAAAAATAATAGTATGAATATAAAATATAAAAAGAAGAAATGATAATACTCCTATATTTAGAATGGAAGATCTAGGCCTATTAGAAGTCAATTGGGAAAAATGGAAAGACAAAGAAATTTCTGTATCCGATGCGATAAAAAAAATCATCCCAGGAAATAGAGTGTTTATAGGATCGGGTTGTAGCGAACCTCAGGCCTTAACCGCAGAATTGATTTCGCAGTCGGAAAACCTAATTGATACTGAGATTATCCATTTTTTAACGATAGGTCCTGAAAAATATTTTGAAGATAAGTCAGAAGATTTATTTCGCCATAACGCCCTTTTTATCGGTAAAACTCTTAGAGAAGAAATAAATAAAGGACAGGCAGACTATACTCCGATATACGCCAGCGAAATTCCATCTTTATTTTTATCAGGAAGACGAAATATCGATGTTGCACTAATTCAAGTCAGTCCACCTGATCGATACGGCTTCTGCTCCTTTGGAATAAATGTAGATGTTGCAAAACCAATAGCCCAATCAGCTTATTTAAGCATTGCTGAAATTAATCCTCAGATGCCTAGAACATTAGGAAGTAGTTTCATTCATATGAAAGAAATAGATTATTATGTCTATAATAACACTCCTTTATTAGAATTTCATTTTAAAGAAGTCGACGATGTTATTAAACGAATTGCTGATAATGTAGCAGATCTAATACAAAATAAATCAACAATTCAAATAGGGATGGGTTATATTCCCAACGCAGTCTTATTAAGCCTAAAGGACAAAAAGGATCTCGGTATGCATTCCCATTACATAACAGACAATATCATTCCTCTTATAGTGGACGGTGTACTGACCTGTAGAAAAAAAAACTTTCATCCAGAGAAAATCATCACGAGTTTTGCGTTAGGAACAAAAAAATTGTATAGATTTATCAATAATAATCCTTACATAGAATTTTTTCCTTCAGATTATGTATGTAATCCAAAATACATCGCTATGAACAAAAATATGATTTCAATTAATCAAGCCCTTCAAATAGATTTAACCGGACAGATAAACACCTCCTCTAAGGGCTATAACTTTCATTCTGGTATAGGAGAGACTGTTGATTTTATGCGAGGAGCAGCAATGTCTAAAGGAGGAAAACCAATTATTGTTCTTCCTTCAATTAAAAGAAAAGGGAATAAAATTGAGTCCAGAATCGTTTCACATTTAGACGAAGGTGCGGGCGTATTGTTATCTAGAGCAGACGTGCATTATGTCGTTACTGAATGGGGTGTTGCGTATCTGCATGGTAAAACAATAAGAGATCGTGTAATTGAGTTAATTTCCATTGCGCATCCTGATTTTCGACAACAATTATTAGACCAAGCAAAAAAATTAAATTATGTATACAAGGATCAAATTTTACCATATGACGACCAGGGAAATCTCTGCGTTTACCCATCCCAGTATGAAACAATTTTTAAAACAAAAAAAAAAGGGACTATATACATAAGACCTTTAAAAACTACTGATGAACCTCTTTTGAAAGAGTTGTATTATTCTCTTAACGAAAAGGATCGTTACATGCGTTTTTTTGAGGTAAAAAAGGATTTTACTCATTCAAAAACTCAATGCGAAGTAAATATTGATTATAAAAAAATATTTTCGATAGGTGCCTTTGTTGGTGATATTGCAGACCAAGAAATGGTTGGCAACGCAACTTATCATTACAACCCCCGAAATAATATGGCGGAATTTAGCTTTTTGGTAAAAGAGGATTGGAGAGGTCAAGGAATTGCGTCTTTTTTATATCATCACTTAATTATAATTGCTAAAGAACACGGCATAAAGGGTTTTTACGGAAATATTCACATCCGAAACAAAAAAACAATCCGAATTATCAAGAGAGGAGGTCGAACTAAGATAACACCACCTGAAATGGGCGATAACGAATTATTTTACGAAGTATTTTTTGATTAAAACAATTGCTTCTTAATCTTGAGCGTTTAAGCTAATATGTACTTTTAATTTCATTAATTCATTATTAACCCATAGATTTAATGAAGTATAAATACACTGACTACCACATACATACAAGATGGAGTCACGATATTGCTAAGAATGGTCCAAGTTTCGAAGATTACGCAATAATCGCAGAGAAACGAAAGATTAACATCTGTTTTTTGGATCATTACGAGTTTTACTATATTGAAAACGATCCTAATTATCCTTTCTATGGGATCCCGATTGAGGATTATCTGAACGAAATAGATAAAATTAAGCAAACCTACAATAATGTTCTTAGTGGCCTTGAAATTGATTATTATAGCGAATATAAAACTGAAATCCAAGATTTTGTAGACGATTACGAGAAAGATTTTGATTTTTTAGCGGGAACACTCCACGAAACAGATTACGGATATCCTTTTACTACCAGATCCAAATTGATAAGCTTGTTAGAAAAGAAAAAGATCAAACAAATCCTTGACGAATTTTTTATTCTATCTAAAGAGATGATAGAATCGAAAATATTTAAGAATATATGCCACTTAGATACAATTTATAGGTATATAAACTCTAACGATTTGAAACCAACTTACGAATGCGATCTTTCGGACGATCGGATTTTAAAACTTGGTCGAAAATGCATAAAAAATAATACAAGAATTGAATATAATCTCTCAGGAATTCGTTATCCCATCGGTCGTCCATTTCCTTCTCCTCATATAATAGCGCTATTAATCAAAGAAGGTGCGGAAGTATTTGTTGGGTCTGATTCTCATTCTGTTAATTATTTCTCTACACAAATAAACAATGTTAAAAAGACTATAAATAATTTAGAAGCAATAAGAAAGGGTTCTTGTTTATAAAGCTTAATAACACATTGCGAACAATAAAATTAGGAATTATTACCCCAGTATGATTAGAGCTCTAGATTTTTCTTTTTAGCGAAAAGATCCTTTAATTCGGATAAAACGGTTGATCGAGCATCTCCAGCTGATTCGGGGGTTGAAGTTTGCATATTAGAAATTTCGATTGGCGTTCCACTCTGAGCAATTTGAAAAGCACCACTCTCAATAGCCCTTAACCTACTCTCTATATTACTCAGCTGTTTTGATATGCTTTCTGATAGGTGTATTACCGCATTCAAAGTATCTTCGATAATTTTTCCTAATCCTTCAATCTTTTTAATAGCAGGATCGTTAAGCGCGTAATTATTTTTCATCAAGTTTTTAATATGCCGAGAAAATTTAGGCTCCCGCGTTATGCTCGAAAAAATAGAAGTTAAATATATTTCGTAATTGAAATTATAATTTTTTGATTGTATTAATTCTTGTATATTTTCTTTTAGAAATTCTACATTAAGTAAAATTTCAGGCTTATGTTTAATATCTGGGTCATGTTTGTGTATAAAAATAAGAATATAGGGATTTTCTTCCAGTTTTAACAATATTTCAAGTAATTTATCCAAATAATCGTATGATTCTTCAAATCTTTCTGAATCTTGAACATCGAGTACATAGATAAATAAGTCTAATTGAAGAAAATATTGCTCTGGATATTCTATATATTTATTTCGAGATTCTTCTTGTCCGCCTAAATCCCATATAAATAAATCTATCTTTTCACTTTCAATACGTTTTCTATTTACTCCTTTTGTAGGTTTTAGATTTTTTAGATCCGTTACACCTAATTCTCCTCCGAACTTTGAAATTATAGCAGTTTTACCAGCATTATCTAAGCCTGCTACTATTACCTTTTGATGTTGTTTATCCGTTCCTAAAACTTCAGAAAATGATTTCTCTTTTTTATTAGAAAGGTTGACTATAATTTTACTTATAATATTTGCTTTTTTTACATTCTGTTCAAATTGTGAGTATTCTTTATGAAAATCGGGATATTTCTTATCAAAGTTTCTAATTTTTTTTCCAAACAGATCAACAAAGTCTTGAGAGGACTTAGGTTTATCGCTGCCCATAAATGTTTTGAAGGATTCCTCATCCTCCAATTTAGCAGCCTCAGAAATGCGATTAACATCCCAGATTTTTTTAAGCAAATTTGCTTGTTTTTTGTCGAGAAATTTATAAGAATCTAATGAAAAATTCAAAATATCCTCAATAGTTAGTGATTCCTTATCCTTGGTAACTTCAGGATTTAAGAACTTAATAATTATTTTAATTACATTAGAAGAGTTTAAAGATTCTGATTGCACGATAATTTCACCCTTTTTATAAGCGCTAAACCTATTATTTCAATTTGAAAAATGAAAATAATCTAGATGTTAACGATTTGATTCGAATTTCAATAGACTGAATTATTTTTTATTTGATTTCCATAAGCTTTACTACTATATAAATTTTAAAAAATGTTTCACTATTTTAAATTTAATTAATCTTAAATAGTTTAAATTTAAATATTTAATTCACCTTAAGTATTATACTAAGAATACTTGTATCCAATAGTATTAGCATTGAATTGTTTATATGCCATCTGATAAGAAATCTAATCTTAAAAATGACGAATTTTTTGATGAAATGGAAGAGCCATGTTGTGACTCTCCAAAGATCAGTGAGGAAGATGGCTTTTATGTGTGTTTAAATTGTGGATATGTTTCTTCACGTATTTTAGATTCGAGTCCAAGAAGAGCATTTACAGCAGAAGAAATTCAGAAAAGAAAAACGAATGAGCGAGTCTATAGCCCTATTGGTCCAAGAACAATTATTAGAGGTTCAAGAGACGCTCGAGGAACCTTATTAAGCCCAAAATATAAATCAAAGTTCAATCGTTTAGCTAAAATTCATAGGAGTTTAACAACTAGCTACGAGAGGAATTTATGGATTGCTCTACCAAATTTACAAAGACTCCAAAAGAGACTAAGTATACCAGATACCGTTGCTGAAGACGCATTGCGAATTTATACTCAAACAGTTAAGAAAAAGTTAACGATGGGCAGAAGCATTGATACTTTACTCTCTGCATCAATATTTTGCGCTCTTAGAATTCACGGTATACCTCGTACAGTTGAGGAAATAACTAAAGTTGCCCAGATACCAAAAAAAAAAGTAATTAAAAGTTACCGATTAATTTTAATGGAGATATTACCACATTTAAATTTAAAAGTGCAACATTTTACACCTGAACGCTATGTGGACAAATTTAACGACGAATTAAAATTGTCGATGAAAGTTCGTAATATTGCGGTGAAACTTATTGATTCCGCTAAAAAACACGGTTTTAATTCTGCTGGCAAAGACCCTAAAGGAATAGCAGCCGCAGCGATATATTTAGGATCAAAAATATGTAATGAAAATAGAACACAAAAAGAAATATCCAAATTAGCAAAAGTCACGGAAGTTACTTTAAGGATGAGGGTTAAAGATCTAACCAAGTTTGCAAAGGTTGACGCTTAGAATTAGAAAATAAAAAATTCATAAAAGAGACGGTTAGGTTTTTTTCACTTTCAACTAAGCGAATTAGATATTAAAATTGCTCGAATAACTCATAAAACTTGAAGTATTTTTTTCTCTTCGTCAAAAAGCGGTAATGTCTTAAGGATATCTCTGACATTTTTGAAATACTTCTTTATATCATTCTCTTTTATAGTTAAAATAAAATTCAACAATGTTATGTAAAATGTATCTCTTATTAGGGGTTTATTAGTTCCTAAAGTGTCTAAAAATTTATCTATATGCGTCCTTACTTTTTTGGAGGATAATCCCGATCTTAAATTACACAAACCCGTTAGTAATAATAACAATGATCCTGTATTGAAGTCCTTTCGCGTAAAAAACTTCTTCGCAACTTCTAAATACTGTTCTGACGCGCTTTCAAACTCTTCATCCTCTACTTGAGCAATAATTTCGTTATAGTATCTCTTCCTCATTGCTTTCCGTTTAATAAAAATTCTTTCCATATCTCCAGAAATGTCCCTATGTTTATGTTTCAATGTGTCATTTATTTGATCTAGTTCAATCTTAAGTTTAGACATTTTCTTGTTCTTCTTCTTTTCTTTCTTCTCTGAGATTTTTTCTTCAGCAACATGGTCTCCTCCTAAGATTTCTAATAATTCAATTTCATAGTCGAACAATAGCAA
>WJKD01000737.1 GCA_014729315.1 Promethearchaeota archaeon
TATCAAATCTAAAAAGGATAAAGAGAAACTTGAAGATATTATAAACGAGATATACGGTATCCGAAAAATAAAAAACAGATTAGCAGTCTTAAAAGGCGGATATGACGAGGATAAGAAAGTTGCTCAAGGAGTAATTGAAGGTCTCAAAAATGAACCCCGGGTGGATATTGATGATGTTAATTTTCAAGTTGAGGATAAAGTTATTACCTTATACGGAACTGTTCCCCATAAAGCAGCTCGTGATGGAGCAGAATGTGCGGCAAAATCGTCAGAAGGTGTTTTAAAAGTAAAGAATAACTTAAAAATGATTTTAAAATACAGCGAAATTCTTTAATCTGATAAATCACCTTTGATTAGAATAATAGAATATTTGTTGTATCTAAGCAAAAGAGCTCTAATATTATAAAACTCTATATTGATATTTCAAATACCCCAATTCTTAATCAAGAGAACGGAAAATGAATGATTTCAGATTTTTGAATTTTTTAAATATAAATAAGTCTCTCGATTATTCTCTAATAATTTGTTTGTTAGTCGTACTTCGGTTCTTTTCTTTATAGCGCTGCGATGAGTAGAATAATGTTAATCCTTTCTCAAATAGCACTAATAGTTTTTAGTACTTATTATTAAATATTTTCAAAATAATTATTCACTATGAAAAAATTATACCAAATCTTGCTTATTATAGTTCTCGTTATAGCAGGGTATTGGATTTATTTCTACTCAAACATAGATCAGACATTAATCTACTTGATACTCGTAAACATAGTAGTGTATGTCCTAAGAATGATAATTCTGAGAATTTCAAATCAGGTGTTGAAGGGAAAGATCATTCGCTATATTCTCTCAATAACGATAAACATCATCTGGTCAGTTTTTATTTTCACGCTATTGTTCTATGTCTCGCCCAACTTTTCTGTAGCAATTATCTCTTTCTTAATTGTTGCTATTTCACTTACCTTTAAAGAAAGGATAAATAATATTGCATCTGGAGTGCTTATTTTAACGTCTGAGGATTTTGAAATTACCGATTTAGTTGAAACAAATGGGGTGCAAGGTATCGTTGAAGATATCACTTTAAACTATACTAAAGTAAGAGATTTCAACGGAATTACAATTTTCTTACCAAATGTTAATGTCTTTAATGCCTCAACAAAAAAATTTACAAGCATGGAGTCATTTGGAGAAGAGGATGTAGATGATGAGGAAAAAGGTTCTAAGGAAGAAACGCTTAGGCTTAAAAAATATGTAAAAAAATTCGGAGAATTTGTTTCTAAGGAAGATAAGATAACTAGATATATTCGAATTTTAGAAATATTACCCGAAATAAATCCCATGGAATTAAACAAAAAATTAGATAATGTCTTCAGTAAATATAAAAAAATATTTGGATTCAAACCGTTCTATTATGTGAACGAAACAATTCTGGGAAGATGTAGCATTACCGTTCAAGTCATTTCGGAGAAACCCAAAAATGTAGTGTATTTCATTAACGCCTTTTTGAGAGATATCGCTATAGAACTCTATAAGGAACAAGTTCAGGACAAATGGGATCCACAAAAAGCAGAAAACCAAAACCTTGTTAAAATGGTGGAGGCGGGATTATAATGGCTCTATTCGAATCCGATTTTATTGCTCTAATTTTTTTAGCAGTTATTGGTGTGGGACTTTATCTAACAAATAAAATACTAAGCCTTTTTCTAAATAAAGCACCCTCTGTATCCGTAGCTACTAGAATTAAAGTTACGTTCGTTTTTCGCATCGTCAGTTTTGCAATATTGATTTATCTTATTATTGAAGGTTTTCCGATATTTGAACAAATCCCGCCAACTTACACTGCAATTCTAACAGGATCCATAAGTACCGCGCTTGCGTTTGCTTCCAGTGGTATTTTTTCTAACTTAGTATCTGGACTTGCTTTAATTTCAATTAGACCTTTTGAAGTAGGAGATGTGGTAAAAATTAATCAAGATCTAGGGGTAGTTCGTTCTATTCGACTAACCAAGGTGGTTATTGAAACATTTGACAATATAAAAGTAGTTAAATCGAATAGCGAAATAATCTCTTCTACTATAATAAATCATAGTGCGAATCTGGGAAGAATAAGAAAGTTTGTTAATTTTAAAGATAAAATTCATTACGCCGAAAATTTGTTTCCTTCGATGCTTGAAGAAGAAGAGGAAGATGAAAATCTCCTTAGAGAGCTATTTACTACATTTTTTAAAAAAAATAAAAATCAGAAGGTTCATAATTATATTTGGACGATGGAAATTCCTTACTTGGGGTTATTCAACAGATTAGATAAGATAGAGACTGTATGTAAGGAATATCGAAAGAAGTTCGGATTCAAACCTCGATATCATATATTCAAGGTAGGGAGAGACATTACATTAAAGTTTCGAATAATGACCCTTAAAACAAGAAACATCTTTGATTTCCAGCCAAGGTTTGCAAACGAGATGTATAAAATAATTCACGAGTATGTGGAAGTATAAAACTAATAACTAAGAACTTAGAAAATGGAATATAATAGTTTTTTTTTTAACTCTTTATCTTTTAAAATTTTTAATTAAAACTGATTTTAATACAAAATAATATTGAGATATTTCAGGTAAATTCAAATTTACAAACTATTTTTATATTGAAATTAGGTATAACTAATTAAAGATAATATAAATTTGATTTTTTATTAAGATCTCTAAGTTATTTTCATTTTTTCTTAAATTAATATTAAGTTAAATTATATTAAATCACTTCTCTATGGTTAATTCAATAGAGGTGAATTAGATAATGAGCTTTATAGGATCGAAAGGTCAATTGAAAACAGTGAATAATGATTTAATAGAGGTCCTGAAAAAAAGATTTGAAGGAGAAATATTTTACAGAGGAACGAATGGATACGATGATGCGCGAAGTATCTGGAACGGTATTATCGATAACCATCCCTCTCTGATTTTGAAATGTAAAAATATAAAAGATATTAAAAAGGCAATCAATTTCGCTCGTGGAAATCAGATAAAGGTTTCTATTCGTGGCGGAGGTCATAATGTCGCTGGAAATGCTATTATTCAAAATGGACTTGTGATAGATCTCTCAGAGATGAATTCTGTCAAAATCGATTCCAAAAAACGTATTGCTAAAATCCAAGCTGGCGCAACTTTAGGAGATATAGATAAGGAAACTGCTAAACATAATCTTGTAACTCCGCTTGGTGTAGTCTCTCAAACTGGAATCGCAGGACTTGCACTAAGAGGGGGAATGGGGCATTTAATGAAGAAATTTGGGTTAACATGCGATAATGTTGTTTCTTACGATATAGTTACTTTCGATGGAAAATTAAGGAAAGTTGATGCAAAACACAATTCAGATCTTTACTGGGTTTTGAGAGGCGGTGGTGTAGATGTTGGAGTTATTACTTCTTTCACAATGAAATTGTATCCCATTAAATCGAAGGTTCTATTTATTTTCCAATTATTTCCAGCAGAACAAGGTAAAAACGCTTTAATTTTCCTTCGAGACTATCTAAAGTCTGCTTCAGATGAATTAGGAATTCTTGGAACATATATGACCATTCCTGAAGACGAAAACTTCCCAGAGTCAATCTGGGGAAAACAAGTTTTTGCCTTTTTCGGAGTATATACTGGTTCCCAAAAAAAATGGGAATCCATATTAGAATCCTTAAAGAAATTCAGTGAACCGCTATTGGATTTAGGAGGACCATCGAAATTTGTGGAAATTCAAAAGTCTTTAGACGA
>WJKD01000738.1 GCA_014729315.1 Promethearchaeota archaeon
CTCCCTGCTATTTGGCTACTCCACCCTCATCACCTGGTGCTTCTACGGCGAACAATCCGCAGCCTACCTCTTCGGCGACCGCATCAAAGTCCCCTACCGCTGGCTCTTCTGCCTCTCCATCCTCATCGGCGCCACCCCCAACGCCGAACACATCTGGAGCTGGGGCGATTTACTGAACGGGATTACGGTTGTGGTGAATTTGGTAGGGATGGTGGGGTTGAACTTGATACGGCAAAAATTATGATTTCATGATATTTCTGGGTATTTCATTTTCTCGAACATCTTCAAAAAAGACTTGACATTTTGATAAAAATTATTTATTTTTTGAAATAAAATATTACATACTACGATAATAATACCATTATAATGAATTGAATATTATTGATATATGTATTTACAATATTATAGTAATCGATTTTTATTAAAGTTACAATTAACTAACTATTTGAGTTTTCAATCGCAATATGTCATCAATTGATATGAAATATCAATTGATGTTCTACAGAAGATTTAATTCGGTATTCATTAGTTCGTGAGGTTATTGTGACAAAATTAAAATGGTATCTGCTGATCGTATATTTCTGCTTTTCGTTCAATTTATATCCACTGATTTTATATTCGCAAAGTTTTGATGCTGCTATTATATGTGATATATCACTTAGCATTAAAAATCGAGAATTAGCTAGCGGGAAAAATGTAATACTAAAAATGTTTTCAGATGGTACAATACCAGGTGACTGGCAATTAGCTGAAAGCAGTTCACGTAATACATTTCCATTTCTATCCCAAAGTAGCTCGCCAAGTATTATAGGAAAAAATTTATTAATTATGGAATTTGGCACTATTCTATATGATAAATTTCCATATTTCAAAAAACCAAATTCAGTTAAACCTGAAAGCAGAGGAGAAGTTGTTAGTTTTATCAGCAATCAATTTCCGGAACGAGTTTCTCAGGATTGGACATACGAATTTTTAGCTGAAGCAGTCATTTCTAAAATTCTACGCGAACAATTTCAATCGAGAGAGTGGTATTTATTTGTTCTTTCAGATTTTATCGAAAGTCATGGATTCTCAATGACAGATGAGCAGACAGCCCTAGTTGATGATTATTTAAGTGGTAAAAAATTAAAATTTTCAACTCCTGTTATATTACAATATAAAAATCGAAAAGAACTTCAAATAAAAGTCGTTAAAGTTAGCATTAGTACTGCGGACCAACGGCATACAAAAATTTTCAGTTTATTAGCTCCGGGAAATCGTTTTGAATATAAAAACAAAAAAATGATTAACTTTAGCTGGAAATGGAAAGGAAATCCAGAGGACATAAACAATTATATTTTAGTTGTGAGAAAAAAAGAAAGAAAAGGGTACAAAATTATTTGTCAAAAAAGACTTACTCTCAACAGATATGTTCTTAAAACTCCATCTGGCGGTAATTATGAGTGGTTTGTTACAGCAAATACAAAGCAAGGAACAATGCGATCTGATATACGAAAATTTAAGATCGCAGGTGCTAGTGCTGCGCCTTTTTTTATTTCCCTTTTCATTATATTTGCTGTAGCGATTGCATTTTTTAAATTTATCTGGCCAAAACTTCAGGCTCTTAAAGCGAGGAGGAACAAGAATGAGTATTAATTTTTTGCGAGACATTTT
Source organism: Promethearchaeota archaeon (assembly GCA_014729315.1). The sequence continues at coordinate 1,654 of WJKD01000738.1, forward strand.
AATCTCTCCAATGGTTTCAAGTTTTGAAAGCTATTTATTAGATTTTTTTGTTTTAATAATAATTTATAGCATAATCGCCTACCTTACAACACTGCTTATTTTACAAACTCCAATTTACAAATCAAAAAAGGAGTACATAGATTTGGACGTCCGAAAAAAGTTATGTTGGTCATTAGGTTATACTTTTGCCACATTTTGTGCAACAGGTAATATTGTCTATATATGGTTAAAAGAATATTATAGTGGATCAATAGACCTTCTTCCTCACTGGTCAATGCTCCTTACTTGCCTATCCATCTGGGGAATTAATCAATTATCAACAAAAAGAGTTCTATCAAATTCTAGAAAAGTGATACCCGATTAACTAAAAATTATATTCACTCAAATTTGTTAAAAAGGGAGGATTGTACATGCTACGGCCAACAATAGTAGTTGGAATCGGCTCAAGCGGACTTCGCGTTGTTGAACATGTCCAAAAGCAAATGTATGAAACTTTAGGTATAAACTCATTACCCATTTTCAAGTATATCTACATTGAAACAGATCATGACAATGAAGTCGAGCCAACACCTCTTGGTTCTGAAATAATTCCCGTCAGAAGTTACATTTCGAATCTTCGCTCTTCAATTGAAAAACTACAATTCGATAGCAACTTGAAATTAGATTGGATACCTGAAAACATCGATGCGGAATTATCATCAATTAATGCTGGTGCTGGAGGAGTTAGACCTGGTGGGAGGCTAGCCTTGTGGGGACAGGATAACTTCAAACAAGTTTATAACTTAATTGAAAATGCCTACGCTGAGATTATGCGACCTGCATCACGAGAAAAAATTCCACTTGAGATTGCTCAGAAAACAGAATATAATCCCAATCCAGTGTTTTATGTGACAGGTACAATGTGTGGTGGAACAAACTCAGGGATGTTTATTGATATTGGTTATATTATCAGGCAGGTATGCGGTTTAAAAGATGGCGGTGCACTTTATGGTATTTTCCTGATGCCTCCGGATGGCAAAGATTTTCCGTCTGGTTACGGCAATAGTTTTGGTGCATTGAAAGAATTAGAATTTTTCAGAGATTCAAGATATAAATATCAAGAAACATGGCCAAATAACGTATTTTTTTCATCTCATTTGCCTCCTTACGGGATTGTGTATTTAGTTTCACAAGAGTATGGAGATGCTAAATATTCAAGGCTCAACTCCCTCGATGGACTTTATAAGATGGTTGGTATGCAAATTTTTAGTAATCTACTAGGAATGAGCGGGATAAGAGCGGCAACCCTCGTCGATGGACTAAATGCTGGTTTTGGCTTCTATTCAACATTTGGAATTTCTGCCATTACCTATCCTAAATATGCTATAAGTGAATTTGTTGCATGTGAAATTGGGAAAAAGTTGTGTCAACGCTGGTTGGATTTAAATAATTATCGCGATCTTAATAATACATCGCATAATATTAATGACGCAGTTATAAAATCCGAGGCAAATGATTTTTTTGATACCGTACTGAACCAGGCATTTGAAAGTCTGGAATCCAAAGGCCATAGTTCTGCTGGACTAATCAACGAAATTTTTGAGGATGTTGATAAAGTGATAAAGGGGGAGATCGAAAATGTCACGCGATATTTCTACAATAAATTCTCCAGTGGCACAAAAGATAGCTATTATGCAGTGGTAAAGGGAAATCTAAAATCTGCACGTGATACTTTAATTGAATCAATTACAGCTAAAATACAAAACCGATTTGATGATTCTCAAAATATTCGTTATACAGAATTATTCATGACCGGTTTGAAGGAACGAATAGAAGAAACATTTACACTTTGGGAAAATTTCCGTATTCCAAAGGAACCAAACCAGTGGAACACATTGTGCACAAATGAATTAAGTCAATTACTTAATTCATCAAGCAACATTTTGTTACAAAAAGTAGAAACATTACAAGATCGACTCATCAACTTGCTCAATATGCTTAAGATGTACTTGATGCGAGACGTTATCAATGATTTCCTTAAAAACATTGATCACGGTAGCATGGTATCCACAAAAGATCCAGATATTAAATTGTTAACTATAGAGAACTTCAAGACGTATCGTAGAAACGTTAAAGAAATATTCAACAATTTAGAAATTAGAGAGGAAAAAATTCGAGTAGAAATTAACGATGATACGTTGCCTATTTTTAAAATTTGGAGAGAGAATAATTTTCAAGGTGATTGTCAACATACGATTGAGCTCTATGATCAACAATCTACCGGATTACCTCATTCGAGAGATATATCACAGGATAGCTTATCAAATCTATTAAGAATTGGGGATAATGGTGATATTCGAAAACTGGCAGAAAAAATTAAAACAACTTATCAAAAAGAAATTATAGCAGTCATCCCAAAAGTGAATGTTTTGGATATAGCAAAGCAGAAAATCGATCAGACAAAGGAATATGCGAGTCGAGCACTATGTGGTTTGTTAAGACTCGAACATGGTGGTGACACCGGTCCTGGCGTCCCACGTTTTATTGTTGGAAACAATAAAGACGAAATTACAAGCCTCATAAGCGCATTGAGCAACGCCGGTCATTCTAAATATACCGCTCAATCGGCTAGGGAAATTGAATTTTTTGAACAAATGATTTTATTTTATGAAGAAAAAGCACGTGTCAATCCTCACGATGATCTGGAGGTGCGGGAAACATTGAAAAGATATTTTAGCAATCCCCCTTCTGATAGTACAGGTAACAAAGTAATGAAAGAAGAAACCTGGCGTAATTTCAGATTAAGCTATAGCATTGAAAGACGGAAAAGAGAACAAGCCGGAGCAAAACGGGTTGATAAAGCTAAAAAGTTAATGCAGTTTGTCCTTGATTTTTTTATTGAGTGGGAATCTGATGAATTCAATGAATGGAAACCAGCAAAAATTCGACCAGACTTTGTAACCGAAAATTTAACGCTTAAGTCTACACCAATATATAAAATTAGCCCTCCGGGAAAAACAGTTTACTATTTAAAAATTGATTTGAATAATGAAAAAGTCGTCCGCGAACTTTCGGAATCTGAAGCAGGATTCAAAACCTTTGAGTCAGAAATTCGAAAATTTGTCAAAAAACATCCAAAACAAAAGCTTCTCACACTATTCAATGATGAAATACAACCCTACTTAATCAAGCGGTTTGAAATAGAGGAAGCAAACAGACGCGGGAATGTTTATTTCGGTCAGGACAAGGAAATTTCTTTGATCGACGAATTACGAGGAGGAAAAAACTCCGGGGAGGAAAAATGAGAAAGTTACCAACAATCACCGAACAAATACAATCTGTAAAAATATTAAGTAAAATTACAAAGCGACATACCTGGTATGGGGGATTTCTATTTTTTGCAAATCTCATTATTGCCTTATTCATCATTTTTGGTAAAAGTTTTAGTGGAGGCGGAGATGTAAATCAGCAAGGTGTTGCTTTAATTGACGCCTCATCAGGTACAGGAACCGGCTTTTTGATCAAAGGGCAGGAAGGTCTAATGCTAACTGCAGCACATGTGGTCAAATCCGATCCCGCAGTCGCAGTAATATTCAGAGATGGTACATTCATTGAAGCGAACGTCTTGTTTACAGACGCAAGCATGGATGTAGCTCTTCTAAAATTAAATGACTTAATAAATGTAGATGCTGCCCTTCCGATTGGAGATTCAGAAATCATATCCGAGACCGACGAAGTTTACGTTATTGGTTATCCGGGCGGTAATTACTCAATTACAAAAGGCATTATATCTGAAAAGAAAAGTGAATATCTTAAAACAGATGCAGCGTCCAATCCGGGGAATAGCGGTGGACCACTGGTGAGCAAAAATGACAACATGGTGGTTGGAATGGTGGTAGGTACAGGTATCATTTCGGGTACAAGGGCTGAGGGTCAACATTATGCAGTGCCTATCAACAGAATTAATGACCTTTGTGTAGCGAAGGGATATAATCTGAAATAAAATATATTATTTACTAGGGTATTAGATGGTTAACCATAATCAAGAATCTTCTAAGGATAGTATAGTTAAAAAGCTTTACTTTATTTTTCGAAACTTTATTTTTAGTTATCCAACGGCAACAAGAATTTTTACAGACCTTCTCGTCGCATTGTTCACAATGTCAATGGCACTCGCAACCCTTTATTTAGCTTGTGAAACTAAAAATCTAGCAAAATACACTGCCTTACAAGTGGAATATGCTGTCACTAAGGATGGCTTGATATCTCTGAATCTTACTCTCGACATTTTAATTGATAGCACGAAAAACGTGCCAGTCGAAACGATTGATAATAATGTAATTTTTAAAGGGCGTAACTTTAAAAAATATTTCCGAGAATTCAATTATGACATTATAATTGAAAACGATAGTCCAATTCGCTTTAAGAAAGATTTTGATATTTACCTCATAGCAAAAGGATTTGATAAAAATAAAAGCAACTATGTAAACTTAAGCAAAGAATTGCATATTAAAACTTGCCATGAATTGGGACCAAAGGAAGCAAAATATGTGAAAGATCTTGGAGATAAAATTTATAACAGCGGGATTTTGAATGAAGTTAATATTGCTGATAATTCACGAATTTTTCTAACGATTTATGCAGTCTTTGATAAGTACGAGGGATTTCTAAAACCCTATCAAAAAAGTAGTTCAAATTTACGACATTATTAATAGATAAAGTTCATTAATTGGAGCTTTTCTTATGAGAACTATTTTTCACTTATTTCTATGTCTTTTTATATTTTTACAATTTTGTATAAGTCATGGACAGACTAAGACAAAATATTATTTTCTTCCTAAATCTACTTTTATGGATTATGCAAAAGAATCACTCAACAGATCGCAAAAAAATGACTTAGAGGAAAATAGGACAAGGTTTATTGTATGGAGCAATAATTTCAATAATCCCAAGACAATAGTACCATTTGAAATACTTTTAGAAGATGATATTTATTCAATATTGAACAGCCAAAGTGAAAAATATTTTAAGGAAAATAATAATGTTTGTTTTCTTACAAGAGATCAAGTAACGAAAATTACGATTGAAGAAATTCTACATGGAAAAGATTATTCTTTAATTGAATTAGTATATGATGAAATAAAATCAAACGAAAGAGGAGAACTTGATTTTGGCAAAATAGATTTTTTAATAATTGCATTTGAGAAAGACACTCTAGATATATACTATCATTTAGAAAATACTAGCAAATTGGAGCTTACGAACAGAATAATAAACTCAAAATGTATTGAATTCTGGGAACGGTGGCTACCAGTTCTTAAAAATGAAGATCAATTCAATTCTTTTGAAGCAATTTTTATTGAAATATATAGCTGGATTCAAAATAAATCAATTAAAAGATTGACTGGAGACTTTCTGCGTTTTGATGGAGATCTCCATCCAATCAAAATAAAACCACCAGATGAAAATATTATTTTGTTGAAATTTGATGTTAATAAAGAAATAAATTTGTTGACAGCTCAAAATATAACCAACTCTAGTTATACATACCCTTGGAGAATCATAGAGAAATCAATTTTTTCCTGTATAGTAAGCAAATATAGCAATTCAGAATTAATAAAAATTAGCTCAAACAGAACATTTACATTTTTTTCCCTTGAAACTAACTCAATAAATTTCGAGCATGGCATGTCAGAACTTACTCCTGGGATTAAACAATCATTAAATTCGACACTCCAGATAATTGAAGATTACAGTAAATCGCCTAAAGCTGGTTTAATAACAATTACTGTAACTGGCTATGCAGATAAATTTTTCAGAAAAGAATTGGGAGAGCAACAGTGGCTCATAAAAAACAATATGTTAGCAAAACTAAGAGCAGAGAATGTCTCAAAATGGTTTATGATGAGATTACAAAATCATCTCAGCAAAGTAAAAATTGAAAATGAAGCATGTGAAGAAAGCTATTTTTATGGAAACGATACTTATGTAAAAATAAAAGCTTTTGATTATTAGTATCATATTAGTAAACTTGGAGAAAATTTATGAATCTGAAAAATAAATTCAAAGAAACATTTAATGCTGAATTTAGAGCAAATTTAGCTGAGAAGTCAAAAGTATTTCTAAAAAACTCCTATTTATTGATAAGAAAAACCATAAGCGCTACTGGTCAATTTATTTTAAAATTGATTAACCAGTTTTTAGGTCATATACAAATATATCGCCTTGGGTATCTCGTATTAATTTGCTGTTTGTTTATCGCCGCGACTTTTATACTTGTTTTCCACACCGCAAAAATCGCTTCTCAGACGATTATTGTCGCACAATCAATTGAGCAATTAACAGAAATTAACAATCAACATTATCAGCGCGTTAAGCAAATGCTGCTGCACATCACCTTAGACATACAAGCTAATAGCAACATGCAACCCCAGTTTTTTGAAGATACTCCAGTTTTTTCAGGTTCACGTTTCAATCGATATTCACCCAACTGCAAATATTCAATTATAATACAAAATGAAAGTCCCTTTAATTATAAAGGTAAAATTCGATTTGGGATTGGTTTGGAGTATTTTGACTCTGAAAGACAAATATGGATTGCAAGAAGATTGCCTTATCAAATCGAAAAGGATGTCAATTTGGATTCAAAAGTATCAATGAATATTCCGATTACCAATGAGCTTGTCGATAGTGGGGCTTTACCTACCAACCTCGGAAATAATGATCAAGTAAGAATTCGCCTTTCAATCGATTTTATTGATGCATTTAAGCCCAATATAAAGCTTACACAAAGATTGTCATATAGTTGAATAATGGATAAATGAGGGATAAGACACAATGAAAAAGAATATATTACCATTAGTAATACTTTTTATAGTGTTACTAATCATTTCCGCAGACTATTGCCACGCGCAGGTAAATAAACACATAATAATTTTATATGATTTTTCGGGCTCTGTTTTAAGACAATCAACAAGCGTAAGAAGGGCAAATAGTTATTTAACGCATATCCTCTGCCAAGACACCTTGCGCAACTCAGATTTAAAAAATGAAGCCGATTATCTTGAAAATTTTCTGCCGAATTATGATCTACCACAGCCCCTATTTGAGATAGGAGATAAATTAACATTTTTTTCTTTTGGAATTAATAACAATGGCATTGCATCTGTTACACCGCGTTGTACAACAGCAGAAGTTTTTTTAAAGGTTTTCGCTGAAGAATTGTTAGAGAAGCATGGAAGTTATCCCAGTGAAATAGAGAATAGCGAACTTGCTGAATTTTTAAAAAAATATTATCCAACTACAAGGACGAAAAAATTTAACTACACTTTTTCCCATTATGCTCTTCCTTTATCAATGAAACTATTGCCCGAAATTTGCCCTGAACATACAATCTATTTAATTATCAGCGACTTTAGTTTTGGGCAGGACCAATCCAATATTAACGATCAAATACTAATTCGACAATTTTTCAGACCTTATTTAAACGCAGTGAAAGATTTTGAGGCAAATTTTAATGAGAATTACCAGTTAACTACTTTGCTTACCCTGAACATCGGGGAAGGTGATGGCATAACCATCAAGGCTGTCAAAGTATCAACAGTAAATAGACCGATAGTAATCGCCAGATCGGATGACAATCCTAAAATAGTGAAGACTGGAGTTGAAGAATATAAATTATCCAAAATGAAATTCACATTTGAAAATTTGGATAATTTCAGAGTGAAAAATCGTTACTTGATAGTTACATTTTCGGAAAAGAATGAAATTAGAGAATACCCCACACAATTTGTAAAAGGTAGTTTAGCAGAAGGTGAAGTAACAATAGCAGACCTATCATTTAAAAAAAGCACTATCTCAACATCAGAAAAAAATGCAATTTTAAAACTCCGATTGGAAGGAACTTTGAACAAAAATAGTCCATTTTTAAGTCCTCTTTCCACAGTAATAGAATCGAAGGAGATTACCATTCCCGTTCTTCATGCTCCGGACTCTGGTATTACCGGAATTATACTAACGATATTTGGAGTAATAATTGTTGGTGGAATCGCAATTTGGGGTTTTGTCTTGCGAAAACCTAAGCTGATTCCCATTATAGCAAAAAATTTTGAACGATTGAACGATGAGGAGAATACGATTGTCATTGAGTGGGCTAACCGGATATTTGAAGTCCCTATTTCCATTAAAAATAAGAGCGATATTCTGAATTTTAATTATCCTGCACTTGAAATTTGCATAGATAATCCTATAATACCAGAAGAATATCTTGATAAACTAGATATGATTGTGATAACGAAAAATGGGGATGGGGGATATAAAAAACGGAATTTTGGCGAAGATATCAAACTTGGTAAGTTAGGTCCAAATCAAGAACGCAAAGTCTTTCTTCGATTGAATTTGGGCAAATTCCCTGAACCAGACGCGTTAACCAAGCCGATTAGGGTAACGGCAAGCTATAAAGTCGGAGAAAATAAAGATGATATTCCATTGAATGAATTAAATTTGGTCATTCGAAAAGGCTTAGGTCCCTTCTGGTTAGGGATTGACCCGGGAACAAGCGCCTCGTGTATTGCCGGTGGAGATCAATTGAATAATATTGAATTAGTTAAATTTCACGATAAATATGTCATCCCATCACTCGTTTCCATCCGTCCAAATTACAAAATGACTGGTGAAAAAAAAGGCTTAATCGAATATACCGATGGTATTGCTTGTGGAGAAGAGGCAGCATTATTAATGCGAGCGAATAGAGAAAGAACCTTTTATTCAGCAAAAAAATTGATTGGCTATAAATTTAAGCGAGATATTCAAATTAATGGGAGTACAATTTCTGTAACAGGACAGGATGTTGTAAAAATACTAAGTGATTATCTCATTAAAGAAGCATCCAGATTCTTTAAAAATCAACGACAAGGCGTGCAAATCAATAAAGCAGTTGTAGCGATTCCGAATAATTTTACACCGCTAAAAATAAGAAAAATGGTTGACGCAGTAAGAAGTTCATCGGCAATTGAAAAAGTATACCATGTTTATGAAGCCGAAGCTGTTACCTTATACTACTTAAGCAATTATGTAACATTCAATGAAAAACGAACCGATAAAATCCCTGCTGGTGTCAGGGAAAATATTTTAGTATTCGATTTTGGTGGTGGTACAATAAATGTTTCGATTATAGGCTTAACTCGACCTATTTCCAGATCATCGAATACAGAAATTGAAATAATGGCGCGTGTTGGTTATGCTATTGGCGGAGAGACATTTGACAGAATCATTGCTGAAATTATTTGGAAGAAGTTAGGAGAAGTTGTAGAATACCTTCCCAATCCATTTAAGCCAATCAATGAAATAAAAAATGAACTCAATGAAACAGAATTTGATGATTGGTGGAAGATTGGATTAAGAATCAGAGAATTAGCAGAAAAGACAAAAATTCAACTTTCCGATAAAAATCGATTGACGAATGAACAATTCATAGCTAAATATGGCAAGGATAAATCTGAAAATTTATCTTTCAATACAAAATCAATACTACCTCTTGACATTCTCAGTGAAGACACAAAAAATATTATTAGTCGATTTGATGAACAGAAATTCACAGTAGAATTAGAGGAAGTACTTCAAAATGAAGAAATTGAAATAGTATTAACTCGGCTGGAGGAAGCCATTGAATCTGCCTTACAAATATATCGCGAAGAAAAGTTCGATTCAATCCATTCCTTAATTTTTTCAGGTCGTAGCTCATTTTTTCCATCAGTCCGTTCAAGAATTAAGCAAAGAATTGAAAAAATACAGGGGCAGAAACCTTTCTGTGTTGAAGATATGGATGAAGAACAGTTAAAATTAGCAGTTGCGTTTGGAGCGGCTTATTATGCAGCAGAGAATCAAAATATTACTCTTTCAAAAAACAAAACCCTGGCGAATTATGGATACATTGTCATCAATCCAATGAAACACAGTGCACATACTTTTAAGAATATAATTCCTATAAATACACCTTTCGATGAAGAAAACGACAAAGCCGAAAAAATAGATAATACTAAGCAAAATATTGAACATAATAACAAAGTTATTCGATTCTATCAGGTCAATTGTGAAAAAAGCAAGGCTGAGGAAATTATCAATAAAGAAGAAAAAGTCAAGTATAATCAGATTGCGGAAAAAGTTGAGATAAATTCTAATGAAATTCAGCGGTTGAAGCTGAGTATTAATTCCAAAGATAAATTCGAAGGCGAAATTGATGATGGTATGGGCGCCATTGAAATCAGCGCTGATATTGAAATTAATGATATATTAGAAGACAATGATGAAAATACTACCTGGTTATTAGGTTAATTTTAAGGAGAATAAAAATGAGAGCTATACATTTTATCATCTCTATTAATTTGATACTATTTTCTTATTCTTTCTCTCTAACTGAAAAAGATTCTATGGTTTCTGTAGTTGATTCCAGTGCTATCATAGAATTTGTAGCTCCATCAGATACATTTACTTTTATCGAACCAGTTCCAATTCTTGCTAAATTAGGATTTAAACACAAAATTAAAGATACAATTTTTGTTTCTCCTCCATTTGATTCAATTGACAAGAAAGCTCCATCTTTCATTAGAATAGATAAAATTGATTCGACAAATATTGTTTGCGAGATTCTTGAATCAGGTAAGTTTACACAAGGCAAAGTATCAGTTGTAATTTTTAGAAATAATATTCCAGAGGAAAAAACATTTTTTATTGCTAGTAAAGAATACGGAAAATCGCTGATATTTTTATTTGTTGGCGTTATTCTTATTTTAATCATGCTGTTAATATTTACTATTGGATACATTAGGAATGATAATATTAACAGACGTACAAAAGAATTTTTCAAAAAGTTTTTATCAATCCATCGCTCTCAAAAGGATTTTGATGAAACAACCACTTCGTTGAACAGAGATAACTCTTTAGAGGCAATCAATCAAAATATTTTCAACCTTGACAAGTCGATAAAACAATCAAACAAAGATTTGCTAGCAAAATTTGATGAATTAAAAATATTAAATGACGAACGTTCAGCGCTCCAAATACAAATACATGAAAAGGAAATTAAAATTAGTCAACTCCAGGAACGATTGGAAGAAACTCAAACGCAAAAAGCATCATTCGACGCAGAAAAAAGGCAACTAATAAAAGATTATAATGAACGCTTAAATGAATTGAAAGAAAAGATAGATAGAATCAGTGCTGAAAAACAACTTGAGACAGAAAAATATGAAAAGCTTGTTCAAGAGCATAAACAATTAAAAAGACAGCAACATGAAATATCAACCAATTCCTTAGCAATTAATAATATCGACAAAAATAAATTGGAGCGCTACAAAGAAGTTTGCAAATCAATAATAAAGATGAATAAAGATATCTCGAAGATATTATTAAGGCAGCGGTTTGAAAATATTAATCTGATATATAGAATGAATAAAATTAGCTTGGATTACTTTACCCTTTCTCACGAAGAAGTTGCAAAAATATTGGATTCTATTGAGAGTATTTTAATTTACCAAAGAACGGATAATTCATGGATAGTTGATAAGTTCACTGGATCATCCTCGGTAGAATTTGAAAATTTTGATCCTGTTTTCAAAGAGATAATGTTTGATTATTGCATTGAAGGGAAGGTGGATAATATCCTTATTGGTTTTCAGGAAATATATGCTGCTCAACATAAAATAGCAATAGCAGAAAACGATAATGATGTATATGATAAATTATTAGACCAAATCAAAAATATAGAAAAGGAATTCACTTTAACCCTAAAATTTGGAAATTTTGAACCGTATTCGATTAATCTATTTGAAGAATTAACAGTACAAAAAGGTAAATACATTGAAGCTATTGGCGGAGTTGATATCAATGAGATATTTCCTAATTTCGACATAAATGAAAATCAACACGATCTTATTTTGAAAGTTACACAATGGGCTTACAAAAAGGATGGGGGGGTATGGAAAAATCAAAAAGCGTTGGTGAAGATATCATCGTAGCTCCAAATTTAAGGAATTCAATTCATATTTTTTAAAATTGACATCTATTAGGACTTCCTAAAATAGAATTCGCTTATATTTATCTAAAAAGAGCCCCACTCCCGGGGCTCTTTCCAAATCCATAAACCTACCCCAAAATCCCGAGCTGTGAAAAGACAATGAAAACGACGATCGCTGAACTGAGAGTACAGATGATCGTCCGCAGGTTTCGGTACTTGCGTTTTGAGAGTGAATCATAAATCAGAATAGCATCGTCCCCACCGCCCTAATATCAAGCACCAGCACGGTGTTCTCTCCAAACACCCCCTCCATCTCCCGCACATATCGATCCACCGCCCCAGCAGGCATAAAAATCTGAATCGTCCCCGCGAAGCCGCCGCCGTGGACGCGGCAGGCGCCGTCGTCGAGATGGCGGAGGTAGTCTTCGGTGAGGTTTAGTGCGAGGGAGACGCCCTGTTCATCCGGTTTTTTGATGGTGTAGCAGTTTTGTAGCCATCGGAAGGAGGAGTTGCCGGAATCCCGGACGAGCTGCAAAAATGCGGGGAAATCGTTGCTTTCCAGCGCGGCGACCTGTTCCAGCACTCGCTGGTTGTCCGACAGGAAATGCAGGACACGCAGTATTGCCCGGTCGCCGACTTTCTTGCGCAGGGCAGGTATATTTTCAATAACTTGCTCCCGTGTTAGTTCTCTGGCAACGCTTGCGTTGAAAAACTGCGCCACGGCTTTCATTTCCGCTGGGATGGAGGCGTAATCGTCAGTTAAATCGGCATGGCTGCCGCCGGTGTCCACGACCAGTAATTTGTAATCCACCGTGCTGAAATCGAAATTCACTTTTGTGACGACCGGATTCGCCGTATCTTTCAAATCGATGGACACGATGCCGCCGACTGCGCAGGTCATCTGATCCATCAGCCCGCAGGGTGTGCCGAAGTAGTGGTTTTCCGCATATTGCCCGATGATCGCAAGCTGCTCTGCCGCGACTTTCCCGTCATTGTAGAATTCGTTCAAAA
>WJKD01000739.1 GCA_014729315.1 Promethearchaeota archaeon
ATTTTGCTGATAATTCTAACTATGGAAAGTATACTCATCAATTATTCAAAGAAAAAAGATTCTCTCCCACTGAAGGGAAAAAAGACGCAGGTGATCATCCCCCAATTACACCGTTGTTAAGTTTAGAGCCCCAAAATAGTATATTAAAAACTAAACTTCAATATAAGATATACGATTTACTTTCTCGACATTATTTAGCTCTATTTGGAAAGGTGGCAGTTGAGGCTAATTCTAAACTTAAACTTCAAATAAAAAAGGAGCCATTTCATGCCAGCTTAATATCCTTAATTGACGAAGGATTCTTCGAAATAGCTCCATTTTTGAAAAGAACATATAATCCCATTGTAAAAATAGTATCTTCTGAATTGGAAGTGGACAAAATAGATCTTAACCAGAAAGAGACTAAACCTCCCCCTCATTATACCGATACTTCGCTCTTAAAATTAATGGAACGACATAATTTGGGTACGAAAGCAACTCGACCTGTAATTATTCAACTATTGCAAGATAGAAGATTTATTGAACGGATAAACAGTAGTTACTACATTACGGAATTGGGCAAGTTTATTATTGACAACCTCAAACAAGTTTGGCTTCCATTTTTAAAACCAAAATTTACTCGATATGTAGAGGAAATGCTGGAAAAAATCAAAACCAACCAAAAGAAGATGGACGAAGTCGTCAATTCGGTACGAACCTTGTTCCTAAGGCTTTTTGATCGTTTTCTTGCTGAAAAAAAAAATCTTATTCAAAAAATCAAAGAGATGGAGGATAATCACCAACTTCTCGTTGAAACCAAAAATTCTAACCAGAAGGAATTTCCAAAAACCACGGCTCTGTGTCCAGTGTGTCAGAAAAATCCAATGATATTGGTATCGACAAAAAAAGGGAAACGATTTTTAGCGTGTAGCGACAGAAATTGTAAATCATATTTATCAGTTCCAAAAAAAGGAAGAATATACATATTAAAATCTACATGCGGTAAATGTGGATTTAATATTTTTAAGATCAATCTTAGGAAGAACGGAAAATCTTATAATTATTATATTTGTCCAAGGTGTTGGACTGAAGGATTAAAAAATGATCAATCGATTGGTTTTTGTTCACAATGTGACGAGTACAAGATTATTAAAAATAATTGTGTGAAAAAATAATTTTTATTAATGGGCACGACCTAATTATAAATATCAATTACTATTGAGTGATTCCAAATGAACAAATATACGGTTCTATCAATTTTGTTAACATTTTTTCTAATTTTTTCAACATATTTACCATTAGGAATTCATTATACAGAAGATACAAATAATCCGCTGATGATAGATTCCTATGTAAAGGTATTTATGTATCTTGTCAATTACAAAGGCAGCGAAGTGTATATTTGGGGCATGATCCCAAGAGAATACGGTTGGTTTTACTTTTGGGTAGAGTTTCATCTGTTAACTTTTATTTTCTTAGGAGTTCTAACAACCGTAGCAGGAGTTTTAACTGTCGTCGGATTAGTTTTAGAAACAGAGATTGGAAAGAAATTAATGGGCTATGCCGTAGTTGCAAAGATTTTCGTAATAGCATATATTATTTTTGGATTAACAATTTATAGCAAAGAGTTGTTCGGCAGACAATTTTATTTTGATATCTTTCTATATTTAGGATTTGGAAGTTATATTTTAATTGTCGATGTAATAATTGCGGGATTTGGTTATTATAAACATTCAGTATTTTAAAGGTGAGATAATTTAATGAGAGTAAGTATATTTCAAATGCGAATTAGGATTTACGGCATAATTGGTGGAATATTAGCTTTATTATTAGCGTTTGCGGCCGAAATTCCATTGAGTCTTGACAATTCCTTTATCATCGATTTCTATTTTTTTCGAGCGTTTAGAATACGATTTTATTGCTGGGGCTATATTTCAAACGGAATTGGATATACTCACATTACAGTGGGCTTTCCTACCAACTTATACGCTATAGCTATTTGGTTGTTTGTTTTTCTGACTGGTATCATATTAATCATGGCATCGCTACCTGACTCAGATCCCTCAAACTCTTTCAAATTGTACATTTTAAGCATGATAATGAGCGCGCTCGTTTTAATATTCTACGGTTATCTTATTTTTAGAGCATTCGTACAAGATCGAGGGGCCTCATTAGCAACCATAGGTGTAGGATATTATTTATTAATAATCATTCTAGGACTTAACATTCTCACATTTCTACATTTGAAAAAAGAATATATCCTATAAACTAATCACACATCCAAATACCGAAATTTCGTAAAAGCAGCACGAGTAAGTCCAATGTAATTATCGGAGATCTTATAGCATAGTTGATTATTAATAACTTTTTTTTTTACATAATCACTCTTGATAATACCATTTAAAGACCGAACCATCATTCCTAAGGTCACTACTCCCACATATTCTTGTTGTTTCTTCGCAATTCTAATTAATTCTCGTTCTGAATGCCACTCTCCGTCCAGAAGAGCCATTAAAATATTATTCTTTACGGGTGTATTGATATCTTTGATATTGTTAAACAAATTTGCAAACTCTGGTTTATAATGTATCTTCATTAAAGTAGACATGTTAAACTCTTTTTTATCAAATTTTTCCATATTTGGCTTCTCTCAATTCTAAATTTTTTTAAAAAATTAAATCTTTGCATGAAATTTGTTAAACATTAATTTTTCAGATTCTAAAGCGATATCGATTATAGGCAGCTCTGGTCAATCCGACATAATTGTCTGATATTTTGTAGTGCATCTCTCCGTTTTCAAATTTTTTTTCTAAATAATTATTACTTAGAACTTTATTGAGCGAATTAATCATGGTTCCTAAAGTAACACTACCCACGTAAGTATGATGATGCTTTTTGGCAAATCTAATGAGGTCAGTCTCTGAATGCCATTGTCCATCGAGAAGAGCGTTAAGTAGATCGTTTTTCACGGTAGCTCTTATGTCTTTAATTCTATTAAATAGAGATTTAAAACTAGGTTTGTAATATTTTCTTAAGAGCTTTGCTTTGTTAATATCATTGTTTGGGAATTCTTCCATCTTCAATCCATTTTAAAATTATATTATTTAGATCTTAAGGTGAGAGTATCTATTTTAATATATAACAATGGATAATATCGAGATAATACGATAAAATATAGCTCAAATAGGGAACTAAAGGGGTATTACTTCAGGTAAATTTTGATGTGAGATGTATTTTCAATCAAACGAGATAAATAATTAAATTAGGTCTGATGAAATTCCTTCCTTGTAATACTTAGCACGAGTTATCCAATTATTTGAAAATTCGGGGATCATCGCTAAAATTGATCCTCCAACCCAGACAGAATATGTTCTTTCTCTTGGAGCTATTACTCTAATGTTTGTGTTCTTTTTCTTTCGTCGAGCTAATTCTAACTCTAGTTCTTGATAAATTCTATTTTTAAAATTAGGAAACATTGTTGAGCCACCGGAAAGAAAAATATTGTTCAAAAGTTTTGTACGCATATCAACATCGCACTGATCAATAACATCCATAATTGCGCGATGAAGAGGTGATGCTTCGGAACTAATGAGGGAGGGATTAAAAAGTGTCTCGGGTAAAGTAAATCTTTCTTTACTTAATTCTATTGTCGCACCATCGGGTAAAGAATATTGTTTGGTATATTGTTCGCTTCGTTTTAAATCTTCTTTATAATCCAAAGAAACAAAACATGCTTTTTCTTTAAGAACTCTAACAAGTTCTTTTCTCACAGACGAATCTGCAACGAAACCTATCTGGTTCAATAAAGTTTTCATATATTTAGTTAATTTTTTTCCTCCAATATCTAAGACTTTAATAGCGTGATTGATCTTATAACCTTGATAAATAGGTACAATTCTAGTGCTACTATCTCCAATAGATACGACTAACCCACTCTGAAAGCCTCCAGAATAGAGCGTCAACAAAGAATCTAAAACTGGATAAAAAGCCATACATTGATAATGTTCTAAAAAAAGCTCAAACAACTTTCTCAAATCGTCTTTTGGAAAAAGAGGATGAACAGCGTAAAGAATGTTAACCAATGTGGGGTCAATTCTGAGGCTATAAAAAATATAATCAATTATTTTTTCAAAATAATTCCAATTCATTATAGTTCCATTTTCAATGGGGGAATATATTTTGTAGAGACCTAACGATTGTATCTCGTCTCCTACATAAAGTTCTTGAGTGTTTCTGCCTCCATATTGTTTGTCAAGGTCTTGATATTTAGGCTTGCCCACAATCGTGAAAAAAACCTGGCTTGGAAAATCTTCACCTGCAAATCCTCCTTTGCTCGAAAATTGCCCTATGTCTAGTACTATAGTTGCGTTAGCCAAGATTTTTCCACCACATACGTATCTTAAGTTATTAATTAAATTAATCCATATTTAACTTTGCGTATAAGTATACTTATTAAGGGGATTTTTCAAGAATTCACTTTATTTAAAAGGCGAATTTATCATAATTGGTTGAAAAAACGATTATAAGTAGTAAAATAAAATAGAGATTTGGCTGGATTATTCTCCACGCATGATTTTTTTTAAACGAGTTAATTCATCCAACATCTCGTCTCTAAGAGAGCTTAACCCTCCACCCGGTTTGGCTGCCGCTGCCGCCGCAGCTTCTCCAGGGGACCCACCACCAGGAGGTCCTGATGGAGCACCACCAGGTCTCTTTGCAAATGTTGGAGGTTTAGCGGGAGGGCCTTCTCCTGAACCAGGTGCTGGGGGAAGTTTCGGTGAGGGTGGTAAATTTCCCTTTGTTGGAGCTCCGCCGCCAGGAGGTGCTTTAGGGGGTCCACCACCTGCGGACGGCGCTTTAGGAGGTCCACCACCTCCAGGAGGTGCTTTAGGAGGTCCGCCACCTGCAGACGGCGCTTTAGGGGGGCCACCGCCGGGTTTTGAAGGGGGTCCGCCACCACTAGATGAGGCTGCTGGGGCCGCTGCTTTCGCAGTCTCTCCCGAGCTTGTACCGCCTCCGCTTAATAATGAAAATAATGTGCTGGCAGCTTTTTCTTTCGCAGCAACTGGTTGTGCTGTGGCAATTTGCGTAGAGGATGTGCTAACTGTTTGAATTTTTCCGCTTTTAATACCTTTAATGTCTTTTTGAGCTTTGTTTAATGATTCTAAGAAGTCGTTAATTCCTTTTAAGGTTCCTTCAAGTTCATCTGCGAGACTTGACAAACCTTTCTTTAAAAAGCTAATTACTCTACTTATCTTCTTTTTTTCAGATGCCAAATTCCTTCAAATCCTCAAGTATTATTCCTTAAAATACGTTCGTTTTAATATTCAGAATATTAATAATTATAATATTGATATAAATAAAAATATAAAAGTTTGTGTGTCTTTGTCAATATTTTTGATTCTGAAAACAATGACTTTACAAAAAAAGATTAAAAATAGGAAATCTAATTATATTATATAATATACTTAATTCATATTAATAAGATAAAATAATAAAAATATTCTCTATAAAGTAATATATCATTAATACATTGAACGATAAGGTGAATTAAAATCGCTAAGAAAGAACTTTTTATAAAAAGGGTCTACGAAATAGTTAACGAGTTAAAAATCCCGCTAATAGATGAACGAGTGTACGATAAAGTAAGTATTAGCACAGGCTCCGCTGTAGCTAATGTTATTTTTGAGTTTGAAGAAGACGAATCAGTTATTCGGGGTTTTTTAGGATTAGCTGAATATTTTCACACAGTAGTAATAAAAAGAAAGGACGAATTCTATATTCCGCACTCAACGCTCTTATTTAAATTGGAGAGCTCTTAATTTATCTTATTTTTTCTTTTATCTTTTTCTCTTTATTTTCCTAATTTTTATTTATTCCACAAAATAAGATGACTTTTGAATTATTTCAAGTACTTCGCTCTCGGGTAAATCGTACCAATTCTTATAGGCCTCAGCAACAGCAAATCTCCAAACATTTCGTATATTTGGACAAAAGATCTCATCAGCGTGTTTTTCGATTTTTTTAACAGTCCGCATAGGTGCTGTTGGAACTGCAACGAAAATTTGTTTAGGTTCGTATTTTTTAATCATTTTTATTGCAGCTAACATAGTAAATCCCGATGCAAGTCCATCATCGATCATAAAGATATTTTTATTTCGAATTTCTTCCCGAAATTTATTTTCGAATGTTTCTGTAATGTTATAAAATATTAAACGCTCTTCTATTTCTTTTTTAGTTGTTAGAATTGACTTCTCAATAGCCTGAGAACTTAAATTCAATCCATCCAAGAGGGACTCGTTTATTAGAACGGTGCCGTCTGTTGTAACAGAACCAAATCCTGCCTCGGTGTTATATGGAATTTTAATTTTTCGGACAATAATTAAACTGTATCTATATTGCAACTCTGAACAAAATCCTTCTGCTACTGGAACGCCTCCATTAGGAATCGCAAAAGTAAAATGTTGATTTTTGTTGTTTTTAATGGCATGATCTAACTCTTGATCGCTTTTTAGAATATAATTTGCTAATATTTTTCCAGCATCTAACCTTGATTCGTAGGGGACGTACTTCATACAAAATTATTAAGAAAGTGTATTTATTAACATATGGACTAGAAATAATAAGATGTAGAGTGAAATTAAGTTTTTTTTTGAAATAGTTAATCGGGCACGATTCATTTAATCAATTGAAGTCTACGATGAATTGTGTAATTTGTCTAAAAACCAAAAAAAAATAAAAATCAACACAATTAAGATTAAATAAAAGAATTTTTATCATTTTATTGCGTTTGAATTGATATGTTTTTTTCAGCAAGTGAATAGAAAAAAGGGTTAGGGTATAAATTGTCGTTTAATGACGAGATGCTCTTCAAGAAAGTAAAAAATATGGAGCCCGAAGGTGCGTCGGAAATATTAATCTCCATCCTTCTAACATCAGAAAATTGGAAAAGAAGGGCTGCTGCGATTGAAAATTTAATCAAATTAGGTGACAACAAGCACTTTCAAGAAATCAAATCAATGTATCTTAACGAATCTCATTCTCAAGCTAAAGTAAAATTAATTGAATT
The DNA here is from genome assembly GCA_014729315.1 of Promethearchaeota archaeon. The sequence goes on from WJKD01000739.1 coordinate 7,049, forward strand.
ACTGACTAAATGTTACGATAGCAACACGGAAAGATTAAATCTATTTCAAGAACATTATTATATTGAAACTGATTGGAAAGTAAGAGAAAAAATAATTGGAAGTATAGGAAAAATTGATTCTCAAGAATCTACGGCTTTTCTTATCGACACGTTAAAAGATCCAAACATTGAATGCAAGAAATCGGCTATCAAATCATTAAATGGGCGGGTTAAAGCGCTTGAGCCTTTGATACATCTGCTTAAGCACCGTATCACTGAAATTTACAACGATTTGTTTAATGTAATTGTAAATATCGGAAAAAGAGCTGACATTAATCTCATTGTTCAATATTTAAATGATGATAATATAAACATTAGAAAAACGGTCCCTCTCATATTAGGCCAGATCGGTGATAATTCAGTTACAAAAATTCTTATAGAACATCTCGATGATAAAAATCCCATAATAAGGAAAAATGCTATAACGGCTTTAGAGAAACTAATTGATCCAGTGGATCTATCTTATTTATTGGATAAATTAGAAGATCCAGATTTAGATGTAAAAAAAAATGCCATAAAAGTATTAGGAAATATTGGAAATAAGAAATCTATCAATCCGCTTTTAAAATTACTCAAAGACAAAAATAAAGAAATTAGAACACACGCTGTGAAAGCTCTCGATAAAATCCTTGTAGAATCAAAAAACTTCCAAAAAATTTACCGAATTTTTAGAAAAAGAAATGTCATAATGAGACGAGAAGCAATAAAGTTATTGACGGGAGCAAAGGGAGATCCTAGAGCATTAAAGATACTTATACGACTTTTAAATAGTACCGATTCAAGGATACGAAGATTAGCCTATAGTGCTATCTTAAAACTTTTAGATAAAAAAGCACCCGAAGAGATATTAAACACACTAAATGCGAAAGAATGGCAAATTCGAAAGTATGGATCAAAGATTCTGGGTAAGCTAAAGGATCCTAACGCCATTGAATTATTATTTCCTATGTTAAACGATTCGAAAAATGCTGTAAGAATGGCAGCTACAGGAGCTTTAGCTCGCTTTGGAACAGAAGAAGTAATTGAAAGTGCAAAGAATTTATTAAATGACGAAGACTGGCGCGTACGACGAGCAGCTGTTAAACTTTTGATTAAAATTGGAACAGAACAATCAATAATTCCTCTAATATCTTGCTTTAAAGACGAAGATGTCTATGTAAGGAGTTGGTCTATCAAGTCCTTGGGAAAATTAGAAAATGTAAAAAATATAGATCGAATTATATCCTTGTTAAAAGATGCTGATCCAAAGATACGAATTTCCGTCGCACGAGCTTTAGCAGAAATTGGAGATAATAAGGCTATAGAGCCATTAATTGAAGCTTTAGCTGACGACGATTGGAATGTAAGAAAAGAAATTGAAAAAGCGTTAAGAAAATTAGATCTGGATTGGATGAAGTATTTAGAATAGGGTTTTTAAAATAGATCTTCATGAATGGTAGACTCGAGAATTTCTCAATTCCAACTTTTCCTTTAGAAAAAAGTTATAAATCAAAATTTTGATCATCTAATAAAAACTAAAACCAAACGAAAGGAACCCTTTCTTATTATTTAAACAAACTTTTTTCTAAGGTGATAATATGGTATCAGAAGACGAGATCGAAATGTTTGCTCAAGAGGTGGAGGCTCATCTTACAAAAGCCGAAGATGAAATCATCAAATTTGAAAAGGATATTAAAAATCGAAAACCTATTCAAGAATTATATTACAGTATTCAAGCTCTAAAAGCTCTCACTCCGATGGTTGGTTTAAATAACTTATCCAAATTATGCAATCAATACGAGTTAATATTAGAAAAAAATAAAGATCCAAAAAACAAAATCGATAAAATAGATAAGTTCATTAATTTAATTTTTGACTTCTTAGAGTTATTCCGATTAATTCTCGAAAAAGTTAAGAAGGGAATTATTGAAGATATAAACGAGGATCGATTAACAAATTTTAATCAAAATATTGAAGATTACGAAAGCGAATATGATATCACGTTTATTAATCCTATTCCACTCACGAAAATAGATTCTTTTGTTTACGATCATGGATATAATTTCTATAAAGTTAGTGTCGAAATTAAGGAAAGCTGTAAATTTAAAAAAGTACGATTATATTTTATATTTCGGGCTCTAAATAATGCTGGAAGAATATGCTGGAGTAATCCCGAACCAGAAATCTTAGAGAATGCAGAATTTGAATTCAAATTTGAAGTGTATTATGCCAGCAAAGAAAGTAAACAACATGTTGTTGAAAAATTAGAGGAAATTCTAGAAATTAAAGAAAAATTAATCGAACCGATTAAACCTGATGATTTTAAACAAATTATCACTAATTCTACCTTAAAATGGCAAAAGGCGAAGCAAAAAATCGAGAAGTTAAAAGAAACCTCAGAAAAGATTGAAAGCGAATTGGACATTAATTTTATTTTTCCCATCACTCAAGAAGAATTTAAAACACTCAAACGAGATAAGAAAAATATTTATTATTATATTTACGTACGTATTTCTTTATCGTGTAAAAACAGAAAAACCAGATTATTTTATATTCTTAAAAAGTTAGACGAGTTAGGACACATATGCTGGAGCAATCCCGATCCGAGCTCACTCCAAAAAGGCGATTTCAATTTAGATTTTGAACTTTATCTCATAAGTCATCATATGAAGCTTGATATTATTGATGCGATGGAAAACATCTCGGAGGTTGACCGAAAATTTGTACGTGAAATGATATTCGATGTGTTTGAAAGAACGATAACTTTAAGCATTAAACCTCAGAATTTAGTCAAAAAAGAAGCGTTATTAAAAGAAGAGGAAAAAAAGCCCGTTGAAGCTCTTTTAAAGGCAGAAAGTAAAATATCAAATAAGGTAAAAACAGAACCAATTAAAAAATTAAAAAATCCAAATAAAGCATTTGAACCGAAACCACACTTTAATATGCCAATCGATAAAGCACCCCAAATAATCTTTACTGAAAAAGTCGACCATCCGCAAAGCAAAATTATAAAATTACCAAGCGAACAGTTCATTAAGATGATAATTAAGGAAAATATCGGTATAGTTTTCAGTTGCTATAAAGATCCTAACGATAAAAAGCATTATTTATATTTAGTCAAGGAAGGATTTATATTCATTCCGAGCGAAGATATAGAACTATTTGAAAATTTCTATAACGTAGATAAAACAAAATACAGCAATTTTTTTGATTATTTAGCTTCGCAGAGAAATTAGTATTACTCTATCTCTTGGTTTAGAATAAACAGATATTCAAAATCTAATTTTTCTCTCTTTTTTAATGATAATTTAGCAATGATTCCGAAATTGTCTTCTTGAAAAGATACAAGATTTTTAATCGCAAATTTTAATCGCAATCGCAAATTCTTATTATCTTGACATAGAGTAAGTATATGTAATACATACAACAAAAAATGAAAAATATTCTCAATATAACGATTTTAACCCCCGTAAACAAAGTTCGAGAGGAAATAATATGGATAAGAAGGATGAGAAGATTCAAATTGTTAAAGAAACCTTTCCTTCTGAAATCATCTCGATTGTTGGGGATATTTTTGCGGGAATCGTTCTTATATTAGTGATATTACCTTTTGAGAGTTTTATAGTGCTTATTTTAATAATTCCCGCTCTTCTTTCTCTGAGAGGAAATCTAAGCGGTCCGTTTATTGCGAGAACTTCAAAGGATTTTATAATTGGAGAATTTGATAAAAGATCGTGGTTTGAAAATATGTTAGCTACATTAACCTTATCGATCCTAACAGCATTAGTAATTGGAGTGTTAAGTATCTTTTTGAACTTAATAATACTAAATAAGATGATAATTTCTATAGAGACGTTAATTCTCTTGCCGTTAATCTCAATTGTTTTAACTTTATTTATCTCTATACCCACATCCACTGCCTTGAATTATTTAGCTTTCAAATACGGTTTTGATCCGAATAATGTAGTAAATCCTGTTATGACCGCAGTAGACGATTTTTTTACGGTTGTGTGTTTTTATGCTACTTTACTAATTTTGGGGGTGCCTTAAAAAATGAAATATTTTTTAAAGATAATTAAAGAATCGATTATAGTAGTTATATTATCTTCTATTTTCGGACTATTTTCTGGTTCTTTATTATCTTCGAATCAATCCATTTTATACGCTCTTCCAATCATAATTTTAGTTATTCCCTCCCTAAATTCCCTAATTGGCGATATGTCTACTGTATTAGTTTCTCGTCTAACTTCTGCGTTGTATTTAGGTACTATTGATCCCAAGATAGAATCCTCAGACAAATTAAAGGAAAATTTCCTTGGTTTATTATTCACTACCTTGTTAAGTTTAGTTGTTTTAATTGTAATTGGATATCTCGTAGCAATATTTACCAGAATTAAAATCGTTAATCCTTTTTTCATGGTTTTCGTTCTTATAATTACTATATTAAGCATTTTTTCCATGATGTTTGTTATATTGTTCATTAGTTCCATAATTATATTCAAGCGAGGGAAGGATCCTAATAATTTTTTGATTCCCTTCATAACTTCCCTAGCGGATTTCATCACCCCGCTGTTCCTAATTATTTTCATAAAAATATTTATATAGATTAAAAGAATAGAATAGATTAGATTAAAAGAAGCAAAAAGTAAATGCCGGTCATTAAAAAGAAGTTTAAATATAAGCCGTTATCCTTGAAAGACATTATAAGAGAAATGAAACAAAATATTGATTTGATGTTTGATCTGGCTTATAGTGCGATAAAATTTGGAAGCAAGGAAATTGCGGACGAAGCGTACAACATTGAACAAAGAATTCACGAGCTTACTTTTCTTTTAAATTTCCAAATTATCAAAACGCAGACCAGAGGTTTTAAAGAGGCAAAAAAATTAGAACCCGTGGTCGTTATGGGTTATTCAATAGACAAAATTTCAGACGCACTCTCGGATATAGCGAGAGTTGTGTATATTAATAACGATATCATAGAATTTACTCAGCTATTTTGGGATTATGTACCTGAACCTATCGTTAAAATAACAGTTAATGCGGGCTGTGAATTTATTGGTGAATCAAGAAAGGATGTTCATTTTCGATCTAAGTATGGAGTAAATATTATCGCTATTAGAAGGGGAAAAAAATGGTTTTTTCATCGAGATATAAAAATTAAACTAAACGATATTCTAATTTTGAAAGGTGAAAAAAAACCTCTGATGACTATTAAGGAAATATGTCAAGATGAGGATCCAATTTCATTTCAAATCGAAGAGGAAAAAGAAATTTCAATTTTTAATTTAGAAATTGAAGATGTTTTCGAAATGGCGAATCATATCAAAAAAGACTATGTTAAAATCACAGATATCTCGGAAACTATGACTGAATTAGCGTTAGCTGCCTTACTGTTCAATAATGCAGAATTAGCTGAGGATGTTTTGGAAATGGAAGAATTAATGGATGGCTTGAATATTAGTTTAGAAAAAGATCTCTTAGAATTTGCTGGGGAAATTGAAAACAATCGAGATCTTACAGGAATCATGAGAATAGTTTTTTCTTGTGAATTGATAGCAGACGCAGCAGCAAATATCGCAGAAAGTATATTAAAGGGTTTTAAACCTCATAGAATTCTTCAAAAGGCGGTTGAAGAAACTTCTGAGATTGTGGTGAGAGAAGTCTTATCAGAGGATTCGTTTTTTAAAGGGAAAACTTATAGCGAACTTCAGGATCGAAGGTATAAGCGGGGCTTTCATATAATTGCTCTAAAACGAGAGGATAAGTGGATATATAGTTTTAAACCCGATTTTGTATTGCAACAAGGTGACTTAGTAATTGGACTTGGGCCAAAAGAAACAGTTGAACAATGGAGAAGATGTGTTCATCCAGAAAAATATAACAAAAATAAAAATAAGATAGAATAATCGAGAGATATTATATGAACGAGAAGGCTATAATCGCACGATTCGTTGATACTATGCGCGAAATTACCGAAAAAGTTTCCGAGAATATTGAGGTGATTGAACGAAACGCAATTTTGCAATTAATTGATCTCATTTTAGATTTAAATGATGCTAATGCACGCGTTTTTGTATATGGTGCGGGACGATCGGGTTTTATTGGTCGATGTTTTGCTCAGAGACTTATGCACTTAGGGATTAACTCTTGTTTTGTATCAGACGCCGTTACCCATCAATACACCAAAAACGATGGTGTTATAATAATCAGCGGAAGCGGTGAGACCACATCCCCGGTAGCTATTGCTAAAAAGGCCAGAGATATTGGTGGAAAGATTGTCTTATTGACTGGTAATCCTCAAAGCACAATTGGCAATATTTCTGATCTAATAATTCAGATCAAGGGCAAGAGTAAAGATAAAGCGACATCTCAAAGAACATTGGCTCCTTACACAAGTCTTTTTGATATTTCTACTTTAGCAGTTTTAGATTCTATAGGGGGAATACTTATGGAAATACTAGAAGTTACTGAGGCCGACATTGATATGCACCACGCTACTATAGAATAAATCTCATTTCTAAATCATCAAAGAATCCAAATATTAATGTAAAAAATCCGAAGTGAGGGAATAACGGTTCGGAAATATACTTGAACGAAAATACAATATGAGAGAATTATAGATTATTTCTATTAGTGAAGATTTTATTAAAATTACTATATAAGATAATTTGAAACAAATCAAAATAGAATTAAAATAAAAGAAAGTATTAGAAAAAAATTCTTTTGTACCTATGAATGAAGAAGAATTAGCTAATAACCCATACGGTATCCTTACTTTAGAACCATTGGGCGAATTTGTAGCAGGTTCTTACGAGTCATTTACATTAACTTATACTGCGGGAATTTATGGCATGGACGATCTTGGAGGGTTGAAAATTTTTTTCCGCTACGCTTGCGATCAAAGTCCATTACAAACGGTGAATCCAGACAAAGTAGGCTACATAACTGCAACCGCTTCTAATGGGGCTCACGTTAGTCTATACTATGCTTTAAGGGAAGGTGAAAGACCTTGGTATAAAATGTTACGCGTGCGGATTGAAGGAAAAGGATTGGTAAAAGGAGAGACTATCAAGGTTAACATCGGAGACACAATAGCTCAATCCCCTGGAATCCGATTACAAACTTTTTGCGAGCCAAATTTCGAGTTTCGCACAGAAGTGGATGTGTTTTCTACCAATGTATTCACACTTCTACCAAGTCCTACAATATCAATAGTGAGCGGAAAGCCTGAATCGTGGAAAGCTTTTTTACCTACTCTAACGAGTATAGACCAGGAATTTGAACTATTCATCCGAGCAGAGGATAAATGGGGTAATCCATCTGATAAAGCGGAAGGATTATTAATATTAAAATCATCTCAAGAAATTAAGGGACTTCCTAATAAAATTGAAATTAAAAAAGGAAGAAAAGGACATCAAATAACTGGATTAAAAATCGAAAAGTCTAACATAAATAAAAATGTTTTTAATTATAATTTGGTTTATGTGGACATCTATGATTCAAATCCCGTATTGCTTGCGAGAACAAATCCATTAATTGTTAAAGAAGGTGTGCAATATAATCATTATTGGGGAGACATGCACGGACAATCGGAAGAAACTATTGGAACAAATACTGCTGAGTCATATTTTAAATTTGCTAAGGATGTTGCTTTTCTAGATGTAATTGGTCATCAAGGTAACGATTTTCAAATAACAAAGTCTCTTTGGAAATTATTAAACGACTTATCGGAGCAATTTTACCACGAAGATAAGTTTGTAACACTATTCGGCTATGAATATTCCGCCAATACGGCGTTGGGCGGAGATAGAAATGTGTATTTTCTAAAACCATACCGTCAAATTCATCGCTCTTCTCACGCTTTAATTGAAGATAAAAGCGATCTGGATACGGATTGCATGACTGCCTCTGAATTATTTGATGCCCTTCACCGCGATAACCCCAATGCGGACATTTCTGTACTTGTATTGGCGCATGTTGGAGGGAGGTACGCTGATATCCTTAAATATCACGACGGTCGCGTGGAAAATTCTATAGAAATACATTCTGCGTGGGGAACCTTTGAATGGTTGTTATTCGACGCGTTTGAAAATAATTATAGAGTGGGAATTGTTGCTAACGGGGACGATCATAAAGGTCGGCCCGGAGTTGCATATCCAGGAGCTTCAAAATTTGGAACCTACGGAGGACTCACATGTTTTCTCTCACCGAACTTGTCTCGTGAGGCTATTTTCGAAGCCTTGAAAAAGAGACATCATTATGCAACAACAGGAAAAAGAATCTATTTGGAATCAAATGGAATTCTTTCTCAAGAGAGTAACCTATATAATAAAGATCCTGCAATTTTCCCACATCAAGACAACATTCTCGAGAAAGTAAGTTCTGTAGAGATGGGTGATATAATCGGCATTTCTGATAAAGTATCCGTAAAACTAATTCTCCAAGTAGCAGTTGTGACTAACTCTCCCATCGAAAGACTTGAAATCTTTAACGGAAAGGAGATCATCTCCACCATCAGACCTTACCTTTATTATCCTGATAAACCTCAAGGACTTGGCGAAGCTCTGGAAATTGACTTAAAATCTAATTTCGACCTTACTAAAAGCACATTTATCGAAGGAGAATCTAAAATAAGGATAAGATGGGAAGGAGCAGAATTTAGGGCTCGAAAGCGAAACACTTCTTGGAAAGGCAAAGCTAACTTTCACGATAATCACATCCTCAGTTTTAAGTCTTTTAATTTTTGGAATCGAGACGAAACTCTTCTACAATTTTCTCCAAGTGAATTAGGTTGGAACACAATAACTTCTGGGAATATTCAGGGATTTGATGTGCAGCTTTCAGAGCCCAAGAAAGGAAAAATTGAGTTTAAATCGTCCCAAATCGATTTTACACTTCCTCTTCAAGAGGTTTCAATCGTCGATAAGGTATATAACATCGGAGGTGTGGGAAAGAAGGTAAGGATTTTTAGGCTTCCGAAGAACAATTCTTGCGACCGATTCAGATTTCGTTGCGAGATTCCTCTTAACCCTTCTAAGGAAAGGGACGAGCGTATTTTTGTTAAAGTCATTCTGGAAGATGGGCACCAAGCCTGGTCAAGCCCTATGTATTTTTTTACTGAATAAATCTTTTTTATATTTTGATACTTGGTATTATATATGAACGAGTTCTTGCGAGAAATTTACTCCCAACCTAAGGCTCTGAGGGATACTTGGAACCATATCCAAGAACAATATAAAGAAAAGTTTACCGAATTGAGAACTGTTTTAGAGGAAAAGAATATCTCCAGAATTATCTTTACTGGAATGGGCTCAAGTTATTTTTCTTCTTATCCTTCTTATTACTATTTAATTAAAAAAGGTATCTCTGCTGAGATACGAGAAGCAGGTGAATTTTTATTTTATGGAATTCCCGAAAAAGACAAACATTCGTTGGAACGGAGCGTAATCGTTTTGATTTCTCAGTCGGGGGAATCTGGAGAAATAGTTAGACTATTAAACAAACTCAAATCTTTAGCACCAGCTCCTTTAATTATTGGAATTTCCAACGACTCCTCTAGCACATTAAATAGAAAATCTGATTATGCATTTATTATTAAAGCAGGAACAGAAACTTCCGTGACTTCGAAAAGCTATACTTCTACCTTATTATTTTTGTTTGTTTTTACGACCATTTTATCCGGTCAAAACTTTAGTTCATTAAATACCAGCGACATAGATGATCTAATATTAGAAATTGATAAATTTTTGGAAAACATGAAAACGTTCGATAATTTATACGATAGATTATTATCGTTTTTTGGTGTTAACTTCGACTTTCTTGAAATTTTAGGCAGAGGGCCTTCATTAGCAACTGTATATCAAGGAGCATTAAATTTTAAAGAAATTGCAAAAACATATTCTGAAGGAAATCCTTGCTCTACTTTTAATCACGGATCTATTGAATGTTTAAAAAAAAACACGCATATAATTATTCTTTCTTCTGACAAAACTAATTATAAATTGAACCTAAACCTAATTGAGAAAATAGTTTTTAAATGGAAATGTGGAAAAATCTTACATGTTGCGAATCAAGACTATCAACCCAATTTTAGTTCTCATCACATCCATGACAATCCCAAAATATATTTATTTCAGCACAGAATCAAAAATCCCTATCTCTCACCTATAATGGAAATTATCGTTTTACAGCTTTTATTCTTTAAAATTGCTGAAGAAAACAATATTAACCCCGGAGAATTCTATTTCACGAAAAAGATCACTAAAGAAATTTGAGTCAAAGATATAATTATTGCGTATAAAAACGAATAGAACAATTTTTTCTATTAAGATAACATGACAAGTCTGCACCTGCAGAATTACCTCTCGATAAGTAGACTCTAGCTCTACAACCTCCGCAAATAATTCTGTAAATACACTTGCCACAATAATTCTTAAATTTGTGAGTTCTATATTTATTCAATACTTTTGAATACAACCACACATCCTCAATTTTATGCTTTCTTACATTTCCGATTATGCAAGGATTCAAGGGGCAAGGGGTTACCTGTCCGTTAGGCTTAATATGCAAAACATAAATACCCGCCTCACAACCTGTAATAAAGGGCGAGAAAGAGTTTTGTTCTTTGAAGATACCCTTTTTCAAGCGATTTGAAAAATTGAAAAATTTTAAGGCATCTATTGGAAAGATTCCCTTGAAAAAAGGCATAATTTGTGTATTAGGATAGCGTTCTGACAAAATTCGAGTAAAAATTGGATTCTTATAAGATAATGTTAAGGGGTAATTGCTATCTATTAATTGTTTCCAAATAGCGCACACCACAAAACCAAACTGTTCAATTTGATAAGGTGTCAATGCGATTGAGCTCATATTGCACGCGTTTTCAGAAGGAACAAAATCTAAGATTTCAAATTTCTGAACACCAAGATGAATAGCCAAGTCTATAAGATCAAAAATTTCTTTATAATTTAATTTAGTAATTACCACATCCATACTCACATATAATCCGACATCTAAGCAGCAAGAGATTGCTTCTATTGCTTTTTTAAAGGTCCCCCTCCCCCGTATACTATCGTGAGTTTCTTTGAGACCGTCTATACTGATTTGAATGTAATCGGTTCCATAACTTTTCAGTTTTAATGCCGTTCTTTTGTTAATTAGTAAACCATTTGTTGCTATCGCAACATCCATACCGCTTTTCTTTGTATATTGAATTATATCGTAGATATCTCTACAAAGGAGGGGCTCTCCTCCTGAAAAACCAACAATAATATTATTCGCCCGTGATAATTGATCTATGATATTACACGCCTCCTCAAAATTGATTTCGTTAATATTTGTGTTTTTTTTAATATAGCAATGCGTACAATTGAGATTGCATCGATCAGTTATCGACCAAAGTGTTATCACTGGTCCGGCGGGAATCTGAGGGATGCGTAATCCGAATAGACCTATCCCCCTTATATAGGATGTAAGTAGTTTTCTTAGAGACTGATTTTCGCAAAGGATATTCCTAAACCCCTCTTTACCAATATTAAGTGTTTTTGAAACAAGTTTTAACGCAACAGATAGAAATTTCTCGAAAATAATACTAAATATTTTACATTTTACACAATAATTTTTTTGAGATATAAACGAGCTAATAAGAATTTCTGCATAAGATCTTTGACATTTTTTGCAGGATTTATTAAAAATTCTAAATGCGTTGAGTACTTTTAATCCGTCAAATAATTGCCATAATTTAAGCTTAAATATATTAGAGATAACCCTTGTTTTAGGGAATTTATTGTTTTTTAAAGCTAAATCGTTAACTTTTTTTTTATAAAAATCCAAATCAGAAGACTCAGAACTAATCTCTACTATATTCAAGTTATTTCCTTAAGTGATCGGTTTTAATTTTTTATTTTTGTAAGTACCGCATAGAAATTTAAGATTAGTATTTTGCTAAAGGAGGGTTAATTTCAAATATCTGCTCGATAAGGAGCTAGTATAAGATAAAGAGATTTCACTGGAATTAATAACGATATGGTCTAAAAGGCTTAAGATATTCGACACAGAAAGTAAATATTTATAAGACGATTAAAATTAATAATTAAAAGATTAATAGGTTTTATTATAGTAGTTGTCCAATAAGATTAATTTAAATATAATTGATAAGTTCCAAGAAATTACATTACACCAACTTTTTAAGCGACAGCATAAAATATTCTCAGTATCCGAAAACATAGCTTTTGTAACTTTAAATTATAGCTAAGGAAAGACCTAGAATTAGACTTGATTTAAAAATTTAATACTATATTATGAATGATTTAATTGAAGTAAAATTTGTTTCCTCCAAGAAGGGAAGAGGAGTCATCGCAAAAAGAAACATTCCAAGAAATACTCTCGTGGATATAGCTCACATCATTTTGGTTCCCAATAAAGACTTTGATTTAATTTCAGAAACGATTTTATATGACTATACCTTCACTTGGGAAGATCCCGCAGATAATGGAGAATTTATGTGCGCAATTCCTTTGAGCGTCTGTCAATTTATTAATCACTCCTATAAACCCAATATCGAATATTTTTACGATTATGAAAATAAAACCATTGAGTTCTATACAATCAAAAGGATATTAAAGGGAGAGGAATTAACGGTCAATTACAACGGTGTTCCAAAAGACAAAAGCCCTTTATGGTTTGAGGTAGAAGATTGATTTTTCATAATAAAAAAAATTATGGAAGTCTGTTTCGAAATTGTGATAATACTTTTTAATGGGTTTTATTACTCTATATATGACATTTTTATCAATTTAAGATTATATAGTTTCCATAAAATTTTAGTGACTGAGGGTTTTTAACTCGAATGAATAAGATTTTAAATACGGATCTCAAATCATTAATCGATCAAATGAATGATATAATTTTATGTATTGATTTAAAAGGAGAGATCGTTTACCTTAAGTCTACAATTAATTCTTTTAAGTTTTCTGACAAAATAATCCCTCTCTACTTTTTAAAGAGTTAATTTATATTTATTTCGAAAAAATAAAGATTAATTATTCTTATAAGTGTTGTGTCTATAAGTCAAATACTCGTAAGTGGGATAAATAAATATAGGAAAGATAACCTATATCTCGGAATACTCTGTTGAATGTTATTTTAACAGCTTATTTTTCCTCCAAGATTTTAAGGAATAATGGTATAAAGAGAAATGGACACTAAAAACTTTCTTTATTAAAATTTTTAAAATAGTTAAAAATAGGGTGTGGATAAAATTTGGAGCAGCAATAATAATCTAAATTGTTAAATAAGGTCAAATACAGCCTCCAATTTCTAAAACAGTTCTAAAAATGAATATGATTCTAATCAAAGATTAACAAAATAAAATTATGGAGTTCTAAACGATTAGACGCGATTTAAAAGAAGTAGAACTCAATTTCAAGGAAACAGAGCTTCCAAAAGATAAAAAGAAATGTGATTTTAAGTAGAGGATTAAGACGGATTATATTAAAAAAAGAAGTAATCCTTTTTCACCAATGACAAAATATTTTAAGTAGGACTTTTACTTCATAAATGACATTTTTATCAACACTAGAAATAATTAATAACTTGTTAAGAATAAGTATCAACTATAGGGTTTTAACTTGAATGGAAAAGACGATGAAAGTAGGGCTCGAATCGATTCTAGATCATATCGATGATTTGATAATCTGTATTAGCTTAGAAGGAGAAATTATATTAGCTAATTGTCTTATAACGAAGATTTTAGGATATAATAAGGAATATATAACCGGACAAGACTTCTTTAGTTTATTATCTCCAGAAGATAAAGTTAAAGTAAAGTCTGCGTTTGAAAAAGATAATCCAAAGGGTCAAAGTATCAATCTTCCACTTAGGATAAAGAATAAAGAGGGCAATTATAAAAATTTTAATTTTACTGCAAAAATCATTGAAGAAAATCAAGAAATTCTAGTAGTGGGAACTCTAAAACCAACGAGAAGAAAGGGATTTAAGAGAGCTCGAAATTTTGATTTTTTTAGATTATACGGAACTACCCTATACAGTTTATTTGATGCTATTTTTATTTTAAATGCTGAGGACCCTCCTAAAATTATAGATTGTAATCCATCGGCGGAAGAGATATTTGGCTATTCTCGCAAAGAATTTATCGGTCGAGACACAAGCTTTTTACACATAAATAACGAATATTTGCAATCTTTTCAGAAAAAGCTTTACATTGAAATTGAGAAGAAGGGATATCTTAGAAACTATTACCACAAAATGAGACGGAAGAGCGGGGTGAAATTTCCGTCAGAACATAGCGTGCTCCCGCTTATAGACCAGTACGATAGAAGAATTGGATGGATTAGCGTTGTAAGAGATATCTCAGAAAAAATCCAAATTGAAAAGAAATTTATAGAATCTGAAGAGAAATATAGACTCATTGCTGAAAATGCTAATCTTGTAATATTGATTCTGGATGCTGATGGCATGATCAAATACATCAATAAAACACCCTTGAAAAGTAATTACAAATATGAACGTGAGGAATTAATTGGAAAAAGAGCATCGAATTTTATACATTCCGATTATTTAGAAAATGGAACCTTTAGTTTAATTAAGCACATGAAAAAGGGAAAGGGGACTGTTGAAGTTAAAATTCGTCATAAGGATGGGCATTACGTTGACGTGGAACTTAACTCATCGTTGTTTTTAGACAGTCAAAACCAAGTGAATCAATTAGTAATTGTAAGAAATATAACTGAGCGTAAAGAATTCGAGAGAGAATTAGAAAATTCAAAAGAAAAATATCGTCTAATTACGGAAAATGCTAATGATTTGATAGCAATATTAAACGAGAAATATCAACATATTTTTATTAATCAGCCGGCTTATAGTAGACTTCTAGGATATTCGAAGGAGGATATGGATGGCAAGACCCGATTTGACATTATCCATCCCGAAGATTTAAAAAGGGCACTTGATTCCTTGAAAAAGGGAGCTGAAATGGGAGAAGGTTCAATAGAACTTAGACTGAAACATAAAGACGGTCATTACCTATGGATTGAATTTATGGGAAAAAAATATTATAATCAAAACGGAAATGTAAGAGGATTGTTGGTGGGTCGTGATATATCTCAGAAAAAGGAAGCAGAAAGTAAATTACGAGAATCAGAAGAGAAATTTAAGAGTATTTTTAATAATTCTCCGATCGGAATTGAGCTTTACGGTTCACAAGGAAATCTCATAGAGGTAAATAAAGCAGATTTAGAGATTTTTGGGTTTTCTGAAGAGATGATCCCTTATAATTATAATTTCTTCGAAGATCCCAATACTCCCGAGACGATAAAAGACGAATTTATGCAAGGTAAAACAGTAAGATTTCAAAAAGAATACGATTTTGACCTGATTAAGAAAAATTCAATTTACCCGACAAGCAGAAAGGGAAAAATATGTCACGATGTGATCGTTACACCCTTAAGATTAGCCGATAAAGAAGGATTCAGCCATTTTTTCGCTCAAATACGAGATATAACATCGCAAAAACTTTCTGAAAAGAAAATAGAAGAATCAGAGCAAAAATATCGATTAATTACTGAAAATACTAACGACTTGATAAGAGTGCTTGACGAAAATTTTCGCATCGAATTTGCGAACGAAGCACATTTACGATTTTTGGGATACACAAGCGAAGAACTAATAGGAACAAGAATTCTTAATTTAATCCATCCCGAAGAATACCCCGAAACACGATCCTTAATGAAAAAAGTTATTAAATACGGTGAAGCCTTTAGAGAAGGAAGAATAAAACACAAAAACGGATCTTGGATATGGTTCCGAATTAACGGAAAACGATTTGAAGATAAAAAGGGAAATCAAAAATACTTGTTTGTTACGCACAACATTTCCGAGAGGAAGGAAACAGAGCAAAGGTTGATTGATTCAGAAGAGAAATATCGTTTGATCACCGAAAACGCAAACGATTTGATATGTGTTTTGAACGAAAAACTAAGATACGAATATGTCAACGAAGCTACTCATAAGAAAGTGTTAGGATATTCAAAAGAGGAATTAATAGGGAATTTAGCTAGTAAATTCGTTCATAAGGAAGATTTTAAAAAAATTACAAAAGCTATCGTACAGACATATAAAACAGGGCAAGCTAAATACGAAGAACGCTATAGACATAAGGAAGGTTATTGGCTCTGGCTGGATGTTAAACTGACTCAATATAAAGAAATAGAAGGCATGAAAAAATTCCTAGCAATAAAAAGGGATATTAGTGAACGGAAACACAGCGAATACCTATTAAAGAAATCGGAAAAGAAATATCGGCATTTATTTGAAAAATCCCCGAATTCAATTATGATATTAAACACCCAAGGGTTTATTCTTGATTGCAATTCCGTTACAGAAGAGATTTTGGGGCTCAAGAAAGAGGAAATTATAGGAAAAAGTTGCGTTGATCTATTAAATTTATCTCCGGAAAAACAATTCGTTCTTACCGAACCAAATAAAGCCATAGCTAGAGGGGTGCTTTCCGAGTCTAAAGAAATAGAAATCAATATGGGAGAAAATGAAAAAATATGGATAAATCTCCTGGCCTCGCTCGTGAAGCTAGAAAATTCTCATTTTGTTCAAGTAATTGTTCAAGATATCACTGAAAAGAAAAATTTTGAAGATTTAATTTACAGACAATACCAAGAATTAAGCGAATTAAGCAAGGTCAAATCCGAGCTTCTCCGGAGGACTTCTCACGAGTTAAAAACCCCTCTTATTTCAATTAAGGGTTTTTCAGAACTTTTATTAACCCTACATTCAGATCGCTTAGACGATGATACCATTTTAATCGTCAAAGAAATTAAGCAAGGGTGCGAACGATTAGAACTATTGATCCATGATATTCTAACTGCGTCTAGCTTGGAATCGGGAAGAGAAAAATTCGATCCTCAAGCCGATGATCTCGGATTCTTAATTAAATTTTGTGCTCAAGAGTTAAAAATGATATTTAAAATGAGAAAACAAGAGATTCGTCTAGACTTGGAAGAGAATCTAATAACTCATTTTGAAAAGGAAAAGATTTACGATGTATTAAATAACCTTCTTACTAACGCAAGTAAATTCTCTCCTTCTCACAGTCAAATTTATGTAAAATCGGAGAAAAAGGACGATATGATAGTTACTTTGATTGAAGATGAAGGGATTGGATTTCTCCCATCAGAAAAAGAAAAGATTTTTAAGCAGTTTGGAAAAATTGAGCGATACGGAAAGGGTTGGAACATTGCTTCAGAAGGAACTGGACTCGGGTTATACATTGCGAAAAAGATAGTTGAACTGCACAACGGTAAGATATGGATGGATTCTAACGGAAGAAATCAGGGCTCAACCTTCTATTTCTCGCTTCCAATTTTATAACTGGTCCAAAAATAATATTGATAAAATATTAGAAGATATAGTAAGACTAATTTTCTGTTTATAACATATTCGAGAAGGTTTTTCAAGGACCAACCTTTGGGTGTCTCACCATTTTTGAAAAATCGAAAACCGCATAAGAGAGCTCCGTTTCCTATAGTTTAAGTTTTCTTTAATCTGTGGCCATAAGCTCTGGCTTGGGCATAGTCTGTGCCGCACCAAACTGTCTTAATTAATCCCGCTCTTTTTTTATGTAATAATTTTTTCCTTTCTCATTTAACATAGAATTTCGACCGAATTTTAACATGGTCTAACCTACATAAAAGAACTTAATAGGTTAGGGAAATTTTAGTAAGTGAGAATTTAAAGGCTTTCTTAAAATCAAAAAAACAGAAACTGGTAAAAAATAGATCGACGGGTTTAAAAAATAAAATTTCTTATTCTCTTAGAGATTTTAGGAGTTTTAAATTTCTTGCATACATATCTTCACCTTTTGGAGTTTCTAAAATCCCTGGTAATTCTTTAAACCTTTCATCGTTGACTAATAACTTAAACGCTTCTTTACCAATCCTACCTTCTCCGACATGTTCGTGTCTGTCGACTCTGGAACCGCATTCTTTATTAGTATCGTTTAGATGAAATGCAAACAAGTATTCTAATCCTATGATATCGTCAAACTCAGCCCACATGGCATCGTATTTTTTTTTGGTAGAGAAATCGTATCCTGCTGCGAAAGAGTGAGCAGTATCGAAACACACACCTATCCTCTTCTTATCGCTAACACCATCAATAATGGTCTTTATGTGGTGAAATTTATGTCCTAATCCTTCTCCATGGCCTGCAGTAGTTTCGAGTAATATTCTACATTTAGATTTAGGGGTCTCGGTTATTAATTTACTAATGTTCTGGGCAATTTTTTTCAAGGCTTCTTGCTTAGTTATTTTATCTTTATCGCGTTCGGGAATGACTCCAGGATGCATGTTTTCAAATTCTATATTTAGTTGGTCGACTTTAATCATCTCGTCAACCATTGCGTCGTAAGATTTGTTTAATATTTCTTGATCATTACTAGCTAAATTTATTAAATAGCTATTGTGCGATATAACCGGCCAAATCTCGTTCTTAAGCTTTTCTCTCTGAGACAAAAATTCTTTGATATCTTTTTCTTTTAATGGATTTGATTTCCACGACCGAACATTTCTCACGAATACCTGTATAGTCTCACAACCAAGCTTATTTCCTCGATTTAATGCTTTATACTTTCCCCCAGATACGCTGGTGTGAGCTCCCAATCTCATATTTATGAAACTCTAAAGATTTTATTAAATTAATTTAACGAAATTTAAGGAAATTTCGTATAATTTAGAAATATTATGATAAGATTAAAAAATTGTCCCAAAATAAATATGTTAATTTTCCAAATAATTAAATGAAAATACAATACCCATTTACAC
>WJKD01000740.1 GCA_014729315.1 Promethearchaeota archaeon
GCTCAGGAACTTGCTTTAAATACATCAGCAAAATTAAAATCCGGGAGTCTCGATATTTACAGCCAACCCGCGGGAGCCTTTGTGTATCTCAACGATGGACTAAAAGGACGTACACCGCTGTCCCTGCAATCATTTGCCATCGGCAGGTATAAACTCGATTTGAAGATGCCAGGTTATCTGGATTGGAGCGAGAATGTCATAATTGAACCACTGAAGCAAAAGCAGATTGAAACGAATTTGAAGAAAATTTGTTTGTTGAAAATCGCATCCAGACCTTCTGCTGCTAAAGTTTATATTAATGACAAATTAGCCGGGGAAACGCCATTTATTATCAGGCTGTCCGAGGGAAATTATAGAATTAGCATGGAAAAAGATAATTTCATTTCATGGGAAAAGAGCATCTATTTGGATGCGAGTTCGAGACTTTTTGCTGAATTGGAAAAGGTAGAACCATTGCAAAGCAACATGATGTCAGGTCAAATTGGTAAAAAGTCAGGAGGTAAAAACTGGTTGTGGATAGTGGGCGGTGCTGCACTTGTCGGCGGTGGAGTTGCCGCGATCATATTTGCAAATAATGCGGATAAAACGAATTCCGGGGATGTAATTGGTAATCCGCCTGAGCCGCCAAAATAGGATTTAAATTTTAAGAAGCTTGTGCCAAGTTAAACGTATGCAGAGGTGTGTGATGAAGAAAAAAATTGGATTTGTTATTATTATCTTTTTTAGATTTATATACTCGGTAATTGCTCAACCTTCTGAGTTTAATTGGGTGAAATGGGCGGGTGGAATAAATGAAGATTGTTGCTTTAGTATTTCGTTGGATAAAATAGGTAATACTGTAATAACCGGATATTATAAAGATATTACTCATTTTTGGCCATATTCATTTAATAGTTCAGGAAGTAAAGATATTTTTGTCGCCAAGTATGATAAATTAGGAAATGTATTATGGGCGAAGTCTGCCGGTGGTTCAGGTTATGATGAAGGACATTCTATTGTGAGTGATGAATCGGGAAATAGTATTATCACGGGAATTTTTTTTGGAACAGCAAAATTTGATGAAATTACTTTAAATAGTTCAGGTGGTAATGATATCTTTGTTGCCAAATATAGCGAAGTTGGAAATGTGTTATGGGCCAAAGGCGCAGGAAGTCCAGAGGCGGATTATGGTTGGAGCATTGAGACAGACACATATGAAAATATATGTGTAACGGGATGCTTTCGCAAAACAGCAAGATTCGATTCAATTTCTTTATCAAGTGCTGGTGATTATGATGTTTTTATAACTAAATTTGATCCTTCTGGTGATGTTTTATGGGCTAAAAAAGCAGGCGGCCCCAATAGTGATATCGGACATTCTATTGCGACTGACATTTTAGGAAATATTTATATAACTGGAGAATTTACGGAAATCGCCACATTTGAGAATAACACAATCTATGGAAATGGTATTTTCCTAGCAAAATACAGTTCAAACGGCGATTTAGTTTGGGTAAAAAGTGCTAATGGAACAAGCACAATTGTATCTAATGGTGTTGTTGTAGATCGATTAGAAAATTCTTTCGTGACAGGTAATTTTTCTGGGATTGTAAATTTCGGAAATTACAATTTGCATAGTGAAGGAGACAACGATATATTTATATCTAAATATGATAAAGCAGGAAATGTGTTATGGGCAAAAAGAGCAGGCGGTATTGCTAATGAAACATCACATGATATTTCAATTGATAAATTTGATAATCCAGTAATTGTTGGCTCTTTCGTGGGAAATTCAAATTTTGACAATATTAATTTGAATAGCGTAAGTGAATTGCCCGATATTTGTGTAGTTAAATATAATCAGAATGGAGATGTTGTGTGGACCAAACATGCAGGAGGACAAGGAAATGATGCAGGAATTTCAATTATATCGGATAATGACGGTACTAATTTAATTACAGGATTTTTCGAAGAAACCGCTGCGTTCGATAACATAGATATAAATAGCGCCGGAGATAGAGATATATTTGTAGCAAAATTTATTGAAACTATAATGATATCAGACAGTATCGCACCTGAATCACCTAAAAACGTGCAAGCAATTCCTGGTGATAGCCGGATTACATTATCATGGGATCAGAATACTGAACTCGATTTATCATATTACAATATCTATCGCTACCAAAATCAAGGATTCACACCAACTGAAAGTAACTTACTGACCACTGTACTCAAACCCGCTTCAGACTATATCGATCTCGATGTTATTAATGATCAAACCTATTATTACCGCATCTCAGCAGTGGATAGTTCCGGGAA
>WJKD01000741.1 GCA_014729315.1 Promethearchaeota archaeon
ATATGTTACCTAAAGTACTTCCGCTTGCGACACCTTTACCGGGCGGAGGTTCGTATAATATTCCTGCATCTGACTACACTCGAATTCGAAGAGAATATAGAGAAGCAGGACAGAAATTATTAGACGCTACAGAGGAAATGTTCAAAAATGCAAACTTAACCATTGAAACCCGTTTGATTGAGGAAGATGATCCCGAGGATTACATAATTCGGATTGCAGACGAGGAGAACTTTGATCTCGTGATGTTGGGATATAAAGGCGAGCATTCAAAAGTGAAGCAAGTTCTTATGGGATCGGTTGCTGAAAAAGTGTTAAATGAAGCATCTTGCGATGTTTTAGTAGTTCGCTAAAATTTCGCATTTTCATTATTTTTTATACCATTATGTGGATTGTTTAATAAAATCGTAAGTAATGAGTTGATTAAGAAATGATTGTTAATAGATTAAAATTGGATGAAGTGGATCGTCAAATTATTGATTTGATTCAAAAAAAGCCCAATATTACGCATACGGAAATTGCAGAAAAAGTTGGAAGAAGTCAACCTACAGTAGGAATTAGAGTTCGAAAGTTGGAAGAACAGGGGATGTTAAATTTTCAAGCAGGTATTAATATTCGAGACTCAAAACTTTCCTTCGCAAAAGTAGAGATAGAAACGGACTCTCCCACGAACATATTGGATAACGTTAGCTGCTGTCCTTACGTACTTACAGCTTTTAAATTAAGCGGTGTGGCTAACCTAAGTATACTATTAGGTTGTCCAGATCTAGAATTCCTAGATAAAATAGTGAATCATCATTTTCGAAATAACGACGAAATAAAAAGCGTTTCTATGGACATTATAACCTCAGTTTTAAATGATCTTGTTTTACCTATGGAGTTTGAATTTGACAAGTGCCATTGCGATTTAAAACCTGAATGCGTAAAGAAATGGGGCAACCATCAAAAAAAACAAATTTAAATGATATTTTTTTATTTTTGGTTTAATTTTTCGCTTCAAATTTGTTTATTAAATTAATTCAGAATAAACTCATAAAAAGGAAATTATGAAAGAAAATGGAAACTGAAACTAAAATTATGAAAAATGTGTTTATGGACAAGTTGGGTCCAGAAAAGATAATTTTATCAAGAGATCCCAGTATGCAGATGATCGGGATGTTGGTAATTGATAATTCCTCGTACGGAGTTCCTACGGGGGGAATTCGCATGGCTCCAGACCTTACGCTAAAAGAAATCATGAGATTGGCACGTGCGATGTCCCTAAAATTTTGCTCATATAAAATTCAATTAGGCGGTGCGAAGGCGGGAATAATTGCCGATCCGAACGATAAAGATAAGAAAGTCATAATTGCAAGTTTTGCTGATACTATCAAATCAATTATAAAGGGGGATGGCTATTATCCCGAACCTGGACTCGGAACAGAAGATGCGGATACCGAAATGATTTTTAAAACCTCTGGTAAACCAGAGATTATACCTCGAAGGGTTGGTATTATTAGATACGACATTCCTCTTCAAAAGAGATACACAGGAATAGGAGTTTATTATTGCTTGGAAACGATTTTACAAAAATTAAACAGTTATTTGAGACAAGATGACCAAATGCAATGGAATAAGCAACCCACTGTTATTTTAGAAGGTTTTGGAAGAGCGGGTTCAAGTATCGCGAAAAGGATGATTAATACAGACTATAAGTTATTAGGATTATCAACTATAAAAGGAGGAATATTTGACGAGAATGGTCTTAATATCGAAGAATTACTTTCCTTGAAGGACGAGTACGGCGATGACTTGATAAATCATTACAATAGCAATGATCTGATTAAAGTTCCAAAAGAAAAAATATTTGAACTTTCGTCCGATTATTCAATTGATTTTATCATCCCAGGGGCACGAACCGATGCGATTAATAAAAATAACTGGAGGAAAATAGATGCAAACGCCATTGTACCTGCTTCAAATGCTTGCTACGCAGTAGATATCCTTCCAAATTTAATTGAAAAAAGAACAATTATTTTTCCCGACTTTATTTCAAACGCAGGAGATATCTTAGCTCTCGCTGCAAGACAGAAAGTAAATACAGAAGCTAAAATAGTTGAATATATTAAAGAGAATATTGAAAACAAAATCGTTAAA
Source organism: Promethearchaeota archaeon (assembly GCA_014729315.1). The sequence goes on from WJKD01000741.1 coordinate 2,134, forward strand.
ATTCTTAAAGATTCTTACGAGCACAACGAAAATCCGTACGAATACGCTGAGAACAGAGCGCTAAAAGAGTTTAAAGCAAAATTAAGCCGTAAGAAAGAGCGAACCGAAAAATTAGAGAATCTTTTATAATAAATTATTTTTTTCAATAGAATAAGCTAATTTTAGGACACAGAAAATTGTAACTCTTACAAGTTTTATTTTTTTACGACAAGCGATTTATATTAATAATTTATTATAACCACGTTTAAAATTGATTTAGATTTAAGATTATTTGGTTAATTTAATCGAAATATAATATGATTCCCAAAAATGAGGTAAGTTTCTATGTCAATAAAAAATCCATACACAGGATACAAGATTCGAATGGAAAAAATGCTAATTCACGGTAAACTAGGAGATAAAGCTTTATTCTTAGCAAACGATCACGGCTTAGAGCATCGAGCAGATTTTACTATCCCAGAATCAGCAAATCCCGATTATGTTATGAGCATTGCTGAAAAAGCAGAAATTCCTTTAGTTTTACATAAAGGTACATACATTCGATACGCTGAAAGACATCCAAATCTACCGATGGTTCTTAAACTCAACGGAAAGACCGAAATGTTTTACAATAATCGTCCACCTAGAGGAGGCTTAGATTGCAATGTAAAAGAAGCGCTTGGCATTTGTCCGAGTTTAGTCGCTGTCGGTTTTAGCCTTTATGTTGGGGGACAAAAAGAAGCCGAACAAATGACAGAGCTATCCAAAATTATTAGGGAAGCTCGTTCGTTTCAAATTCCTGTTATTGTATGGTCTTATGTGAGACAACACGACCCGAGAAAAAAAGAAGAAGAGGGTAAAATGGAAAATGTGAGGTACGCAGCAAGAGTTGCGTTTGAAAATGGTGCCGATATGGTTAAACTATATTATCCCGAGAATAAAGAAGGTCTCAAGAAAGTCAAGAATTACGCACAAGGAATCTTTTGTTTAATCGCGGGAGGAGCAAAAATGGATACAGTCGAAACTGCATATCAAACAGCACACGATATCGTTCATGTTCTTGAAGGCATGGCGATCGGGAGAAATATCTTTCAAGACCCAAAACCCATTAATAAGGCCTTAGGATATAAATCAATTTTTGAAGGGAAAAGCGTGGAAGAAGCGTTAGACATTTACAATGGCGAGAAAATAGAAGTCTTATAATTCCTTTAATTTTTTTTATACTATCTACACAACTAATACGAAAGCACAATTTTTTTGAATGATGTATTTCCAATTAGATATTGAGCACATCTTTATTATTAAGTTCAATCAAAGGTTTAAAAATGACAAAAAATGTTGGACTGTATGTCCATGAGTTTCAAAAGGTATTATTTGGAAGAAAAGCCCAACCAAAAATTAAAAGATTTTCTATTGGGTGGTTTAAAGATATTTTTACGGTTCTAAATTTATTGAATTTCTTTTTGGTTAAAAGTATTATACTCGCGGGGTATCAATTGGGATTTAATAACGCAATCAGATTATTATTGATTCATTTAAGAATCAAAGACGAGATGGCTAAAGTATACAAAAAAAAGAAACTTGAGGCGAAATGAAATAGACAACGAAGAATTAACCTCATATGAGAGATTTATGAGGGCAGTGAACCTGAAGATACCAGATAGAATTCCTATAACTCCCCTGATGGATTATTACTACGCTGCCTCGAATGGTATGTCGTCTTATGATTTTATTTGTGGTCCTTTCAAAAAAGTATTTAGAGCTGTTGAGAAAACTCACCAAAAGTTTAACGAAAAGCTAGATATGGTACATCTTCCGATGGGAAGATTGTATGCTTTCTATAACATGCTTCCATTAGGACCTTCTGGATTCTACGGAGATTTAAAATACTCTAAAAAAATTCCGAGTTCACTTCAATTTATTGAAAAAGCATATATCGATATAGATGATTTTAAGAAAATTAAGAATGAAGGCTTGAAATCTATTTGGAAGCCAATTAATCCCCGTAAAGTAAAGAAGACTCAAATTGATCTCTTGAGAATTACCCGTTTTGTGGATTATTGGGAAAATAAAAAAAGAGTGCCAATATACGCTTCGACGGGGATTGTGACACCTTTGGAAAGTTTATGTTATCTGATGGGTATTAGAAAATGGTCTAAGGCAGTCCTTAAAGATCCAGAAAAGATGAGGGAGATGTGCGATTTTATGCTCGATGCAGTCATCGCCAACAATTATTTCATATATGTTATTTCGCGAATAAAACGCTCCTACATCTGTCTCGAACGAGTTTCTTCTACCTTTATTTCACCAGAACTATTTGAAGAATTAGTTCTTCCTGATCTATTAAAAATCGTGAAAGAGAATGTAAAAAATGATTTAATTACTGTTTTTCACATGGATACTGATTGGACTCCTTTTCTTCATTATTTTAAGGAAATGCCAAAAAACGGTAAATATATACTTCATCTTGAAGATACGAATATTTTTAAGGCAAAAGAAATGCTTGGGGGCCGTTTTTGCTTAATGGGAAATGTTCCCACGAAACTTATGAGATTTGGCTCAGAAGAGAAAATTAAGAATTATTTAAGACGCCTCATAGACGAGTGCGGGGAGGCAGGAGGGTATATGATGAGCTGCGGTTGTGAAGTTGCACCAGATACACCCTTTAAAAATTTGAAACTAATGGTAGATGTCACCTTAAAATACGGTCGTTATTAATCTCGATGATCAAAATACATTTAAGTAGTTTAATAAAATTACAGCTAAACATTTTTTAATAAAATATTAAATTCTCTTACTTAGAAATGTAAAAAAATTTGTGAGATTGGTAGTCTAATGTCAAATAACTTGAATAACACGAGAAATTCAAATTTGGAAAACTATAATAAGAAAAAATTATCAGTTGAAAACGCAATAAGAAAGTTTATTAATCCCGGTGACAGAATTTTTATAGACTCGGGATGTTCTGAACCAATAAATCTCAGCCAGAAACTAATTGATTTGGGACCAGAACTCCCAGATGTGCAAATATTACATTTTTTGAGTCTAAGCGATGTCGATTATTATCGAACTGCGAGTGGAATTGAGGATCTTTTTCGCCATAATGCCTTTTTTATAGGAAAAAGTTTACGAGATGCCGTGGATAAAGGTCTTGCGGACTACACTCCAATGTTATTATCCGATATTCCGAAATTTTTCAAGAGCGGTCAGATGCATTTAGATACAGCTCTAATACAAGTGACTCCTCCTGATAGATGGGGTTATTGTAATTATGGGGTTAATGTAGATATCGTTAAGTCGATTGCAGAATCGGCCGATCATGTTGTTGCGGAAATTAATTCCAATATGCCAAAAGTTTATGGTGACGCTCATATCCATATGGATGATATAGACGGATTTGTATTAGCTGATCACGATATTTTAGAATTTGAATACGAAAAACCAGATGAGAAAGACGAAAAAATCGCTGAGTATGTTGCTTCATTAATAGAAGACGAATCGACAATACAGATGGGAATTGGAAATATCCCAAATGCTGTAACTAAAGCCCTGAAAACCAAAAAAGATCTAGGAGTTCATAGTGAGGTTTTTTCGGATGGAGTTGTTGATTTGGTTGATGAAGGTATAATAACTTGCAAGAAAAAGACATTACATAAAGATAAAATAATTTGTTCCTTCGTTATGGGCTCTAAAAAGTTATATAACTTTGTCAATGAAAATCCGATGGTTGAATTTTATCCTAGTGATTATGTAAACGATCCTTACATAATTTCTCAAAATAAAAAACAAGTAGCAATAAATGCAGCAATAACAGTCGATCTTACAGGACAGGTAAATTCGGATTCTATTGGTCATAAATTCTATAGCGGAATAGGGGGTCAGGTAGATTTTGTAAGAGGTGCTGCAAGATCCCCTGAAGGAAAACCTATTATGGTTTTACCAAGTACGGCAACATTGCCAAACGGAAGAATAGTCTCTAGAATCGTTCCCTACCTTCAGAGCGGATCTGGCGTCGTTGTAACGAGAGGAGATGTGCACTATATAGTAACAGAATGGGGGATTGCGTATCTTTACGGAAAAAATATAAGAGAAAGAGTTCTCCAAATGATAAATATCGCTCATCCCGACTTTCGTGAGGAACTTTTAGAACTAGCAAAAAAATGGAATTATGTTTATTCTGATCAAGAGCTTCCAAAATCAATAGAGGGTAGAATAAGCATATATCCCGAAAAATACGAAACTAATATAAAACTAGAAAATGGAGAAAAAATTTTAATTAGACCCGTTAAAGCTACTGATGAGAGAATGATTCAAGAACTACACTATTCATTGGATAAAAAAGATCGTTTTTATCGATTCTTTAGTCCGGTAAAAGAATTTAGACACAAAAAGATCCAACCAATGGTTAATATTGATTATTCTACGGATATGATACTAGTGGGAGAAACTGAGATTGACGGAGAAAAAAAAATAACTGCATTAGGGGGCTTTTTCAGCACAAGTGATCCATCAAAAGGTGAATTAGCCTTTTTAGTACATAAAGATTGGAGGGGACTAGGGATTGCATCGTTTATGTTGGATTATTTAGTTAAGATTGGTAGAGAGTTAAATTACAAGACTTTTGTTGGGACCATTTTACTTGAAAATAAAAAGATGCTTCATATAATTAATAGTTCGGATTATCCCGTAAAATCGAAAAGAGTTGAAGGGGGTTCGATGGAATTTGAAATTGACATAACTAAATAAACTTTCGTTTTAAAATTCTTTTCCTTTTATTTTTCAATAATCTTGGTGTGTATTTGGAACTTGAGGTTGATGTTTAATATATCATCTGAATGACTTTTTTTAGAAAACTTCAGAATATTGAAAATTAGCTTCATGTGAAATTTTAAATATCTTTAGTTATTCTATAGAAAAAAAGTAATTTAACATCAACAGGAACTGAAATGGATGACAGGCATTTTTGCGATCTTAAAATTTAAAAAGCTAAAAAAAAAACAGAATGAATTTTTAGTTAAACTCTCATCCAAAATAAAACATAGAGGGATAAAGGAAAAAACACATTTAAAAAAATTCCCATTAGAATTAATCGTTTATCATAACTATAGGGATGAGGAATCTAAAAATTTATTTAGTACTAAAACGGATTTGAAAAAAAAAATTATTGTTGTAGATGGAAATACTTTTTATATGGAAGAAAATGAAAATATGAATCCCAACAATAATAAAAACCAAAAATCAAGATATCAAATATTAAATTATATATTGAAAAATTATAACGCTAAGAATAGTTCTATTTTTAATAAAATTCAGGGTACTTTCAGTGGTGTTATATATAATGGAGAGGAATTAATAGGATTTAAAGATCCTATTGGAGCAAAACCATTATATTATTGCTGCAATGAAAATTTCATAATATTTTCCTCAGAATTAAAAGCTATTGCTGCTCTTGAGGAAGACATCTTTCCAATTCCTCCAGGATGCATTGTTTCTTCTTCTGGTTATACGAAAAAATTTTATAATTATCCCGAGTTTACTTCCATTTCAGAATCAAAAGCAAATAATACTCATTATCTCATTAAAGAATTAAGAAAAAAAGTAATCGCTGCAATTAAAAGGAATGTCAATGAAGAGGAAAAAATTAGCGGGTTATTGAGTGGAGGTATTGATTCTACAATTATAACACATATTGCCAAAGATTTCATTGACGATTTTACTGTATACACTGTGGGTGTAGAAGATTCGGAAGATTTATATTATGCTACAAAATATGCTAAGACTTATGGTCTTAGACACGAAATATTAACAATATCGCTAGACGATATCTTAAAAGTTTTACCAGAAGTAATCTATAGCTTGGAGTCATTTGACGCAGCTCTCATTCGTAGTTCCGTTCCTATGTTTTTAATTTCTCAAAAAATAAAGACGATTGATAATGCAGATGTCTTATTAACAGGCGAGGGAGGAGATGAATTATTTGGGGGTTATGAATATCTAAATGAATACGAAACTGAAGATAAATTGAATAATGAAATTATTAACCTTCTTAATATCGAATATTTAACTGGATTACAGAGAGTGGATCGAATTCCTTATTATTTTTCCATCGAGGCAAGAGCTCCACTATTTGAAAGAAATTTGGTTGAATTATCTTTTCGTATTCCAAATAAATTAAAAATTTGTAAAAGAAATTCTGATATAATTGAGAAATGGATTTTAAGGAAAGCATTTGAAAATGATATTCCTAGCGAATATTTATGGAGGAAAAAGCGAAAATTCTCTGATGGAGCAGGTTCGCAATTTTTATTACGAGAATATATCGAAACTAAGATAACGGACACTGAATTTCATAAAGAAAAAAAAATCTCTCCTAAATTGAATCTCAGATCAAAAGAAGAACTTTTCTATTGGAGAATTTTTGATTCTAAATTTAATCCTACCGAACTCACAGTTTTGAATCTCGGATTTACAGCCTTTTTTGAGATTTAAACCTTAAGTATTTTCGAATTTTTTTTTAAAATCTTATCATTAATTCGATTAAAAC
>WJKD01000742.1 GCA_014729315.1 Promethearchaeota archaeon
CAGTAAAATGATAAAAAAGTAAAAAATATTTAAAAAAATGCTGAAGTAAATCTCATAAGAATAAAACTGGTTATAAGATTACATTTCTTTACCACAGCTTTTGCAAATATATCGTTTCGCGTAAATTTTTATACCTCCCATTTGATGTAGAACCTTAGAGCGATCTTCTTGCTCCTTAAAGGACGTACCACCACAATCGGCACAGACTCTTCTTCCTTCTACAGGAGGTTTTTCTTCTAATTGCTCCTCTTCCTTTTGTTTATCAACGACAGCTGAAGGTTTAACGGTTTTTCCAGAGCTATCCGCTTCTTTTGGAGCGGGAGCGGAAGCTTTGGTTTCTGGTTGAGCTGATTTCGCTTCTCCATTAAGGATTTTGTTCAGTTTCTCGTCGATATTTTTAAGCATATCTAATACCTTCTCTTCAAATTCAGACACGATTAGAACTCCTCTTTTTTCGTAAATTTTAAGTTATTTACATAAGTTATGAAAAAAGCGATTTTTATATTTAAGTAAAAGAAAAAAGATCCAAAAAAAATAAAAAATAGGTATAACTAAAAAGAACTCTTAAATATAGCTAGATCTTAGATTAATGTAATAATTACTTGTTAAATAATTGAAAAACGAAAATTACGGATGATTATTTATGGCACCAACAATGGCCTCTCGAGAAGCATTAAGCGGATTGAGAGATTTGACTATGATTAAATGGTACATTATCCCTTTACTTGCAATAGTTTTATATATTTATGCCGTTGAAATAAAGAAAGCAAGACAAACTAGGGATTGGAACGCAATATACGCAGGATTAACTGTTTTTGGTTTAGATTTCATCAACGAAACTTGGAATGGTATGGTATTTGCAATTACAAACTATTCGGCATTTTGGACAACTCCGGGAGATACCGCCCTAAGAACGATGGTTGGATGGAATATTGAAATAATGTTCATGTTTTCAATAGCAGGTATCATATATTATCATAGTTTATTGGAATGGAAAGACGATAAGATTCTCGGATTACCTAATAGATGGGCTTTTGCTATTGGTTTCGCGGGATTTTGTGTATTTGTTGAATGCATTTTAAATATCGGCGGACATTTAGTGTGGGTTTACCCATGGTGGAACTTATCGTTTACGGGTATTTGGTTAATTTTTCTCGTAGGGTATTTCTTTTTTTTTGCGGGCGCTAACTTAGTTATTGGAATGGAATACGACAAAAATAAAAAGATTACTTTAGGTATCATCTACGCAATTCCAATTACTTTAAACATCATCTTTTTAGGCGTATTAGGATGGGTTTATTGAACTATGGAAAGGAATAAAACCAATAATAACTAAAGTTAAAGCTTCTTTTTTTCCTTTTTATCTTCTATATTCGTGCTAATAGACCAAACGCTACTAATTTCTTCAATATATGATTCAGTATTTTCCTAATCAATGTTCAAGTTATAATAATTAATTAGGTTAGGATAAAGGGTAAAAAAAAATAATAATAATACAACATTTAAGCGGGCTCAAAACCAAGATCTACTCTCGTTTCTCCTCTAATATCTGTTTCTAAAAAGGTAGCTTTAACGGACATGCCAATGTTTATTGTTTCCGGTTTGCTTTCATCGACGCCGACTAACTGACCACTCACCATTGGTCCCTCTTTCAACCTAACGATCGAAAAACAATACGGATTCTTTCGATCATACCCTTTTTCAACAAAGAATGGCGTGCCGACAGTGATACTCGTGAACGCTGCTAATTCTCCCTCGCCAGACATTTCTATCCATTCAACATTTGTAGAATTACATGCAGTACAAAGTTTTCTTACTGGAACATACATTGCCCCGCAATCTTTACATTTTGTTCCCATTAGTTTTTTTTCTGTTAAATAGTCTAAATAACTTTTAATCGTAAAATCTCTCTCTTCAGACATTTTTTCATCCACCTCTATTTTTGATAAATGGTCACCACACAAGTGGCTCCACTTCCTCCTAGGTTATGCGTCATAGCGCGTTCCACATCAAAACTTACTTGTCTGTTTCGTTCAGCGATACCTCTCATTTGTTTAAATATTTCAACTGCTTGAGCGGCTCCTGTAGCACCAACGGGGTGTCCTTTACTTTTTAGTCCTCCGCTTGTATTAATTGGAAGAGCTCCATCTCTTTTTGTATCTCCATTTTTAACAGCTTCGGCTGCTTTACCTTTTTCGTAAAATCCTAAGTCTTCCATAGCAACTAGTTCAGCAATCGTAAAACAATCGTGGACCTCACATACTTGTATGTCCTTTGGTCCCATTCCAGACATATCGTAAGCTTGCCGAGCTGCTTCTCTTGTTGCGATAAAACTAGTAATTTCTTTTCTGTCGTGAACTGATAACGCTGCACTACCTTGTCCAGTACCTGCTATCCAAATCGGCGTGTCTGTGAACTCTTTTGCTTTTTCCGCAGAAGTTAAGAACAAGCAAGCAGCACCGTCTGTAATTAAGCTGCAATCAAAAAGCCGTAAGGGATAAGCAATTATTGGATTAGACCTACTTTTAAGGAAGTCAAATTCATCGTTCCAATCGGGTGCTTCGCCACCGCTACTAGCAATTTTTTTTAGTTTACTCTCCATCATATCTTTAATTGATGATTGCATCTGTGCGAACGGATTTTCCTTACCATTTTCATGATTTTTTATGCCAATCCTCATTAAATCTTCTGCAGTCGTTCCGTATTTATGAAAGTGAGCAGAAGCTACAGTCGCGTAAAGTCCAGGAAAGGTCGCACCCGCTGGATATTCAAAAGTGCTATCAGAAGCAGTTGCAAGCACATCTGTGACTCCTGTTGTTGGTAATTCCGTCATGCATTCAACTCCTGAGACTGCCACGGTGTCGTGAACACCCGAAGCGATGGCTAATATTGCTTGACGTAACGCGATACCACTACTAGCACACGCACCTTCAAATCTAGCGGCGGGTTTTGGAGTAAGACCAACTAAATCTGCCATTTGAGGACCTAAATGACCTTGATGATTAAAAAGGTCTGAAGAATAATTTCCAACATAGCATGCATCGATATCCTTAGGTTCAATCCCATGATCAACCGTTTTCAATGCTTGTAACCACGCATCGACCCACATATCGGGATTTCTCTTAAGCGGAAAATTTCTACCGAACTTACACATACCTGCGCCTACTAAAGCTACTTTTTTCGCTAATTTTCCCATTTAGATTACCTTATTCATAATATTTTTATTGTTAGGAATTTTCAAATCATTTTATAAGTTAATCAAATGAATTTATTAAAAATTAAATTTCTTTTCATTTTTTAAAATAAGACATTAGAGGTCAATAGTATAAAATATAGTTCGGAATTTTATTATTTACTAATATCAAAAGGGAATAAACAAAATCCTAAAATTTTTATCTATTAAAAGTATGCAATATCAGTTCTAATAGATACTGAACGACTTGCTCGTCGTTTTCAAAAAGGGGAATAAAAAATAGATGGTAATGTATTATAGACTCAAGGAGTATAAAACTGATTTTAATTCTTTTAAATAATTCGTCTTTTGAGATATTTTTAAATCTATTGAGCTTACTTAAAAGTTCAGCTAAATTTTTTAATTCGCTATCGATCGAAGATATATAATCGTTAAAAATTGGTCTATTTGCCAAAAATGCTTGTTCAATAGCTAAGTTGAGTTCAAAATCGCTTTTATGAATGTGTAAATGATTCTTAATGATAAGTCTTAAAGATTTTTCAAAGTTTGAATCTTTAATGTTTTTTAAAATATTGACATGCAGGATTTTATTAAAGTTTTGTAAAGTAATTTTTCTCACAATATCAGCTTTCCCGTTTGGAAAATGATGGTATATTGTACCTATAGCAAGTTTCGCCTGTTCAGCGACGTGATTGGTGCTTAGTTTATCGTAACCATTCTTATCAATTAATTTTAATGTTGTTTCAACGATTTTTTTAATGGTTTTGTCTTTATTTCTTGTTCTAGACTTTTTTGAACTCATTAAAGATCATTAACCGAGCATTACTCAAAAAACTTTTTATACCGTGCAATACTCGATTATAATATTAAAAAACCAAGCTGATTAAAATAATGTCAAAATTAGAAGAAAGGTTTACAATTGGATATTATGACCTTCACGAACATCCAAACCTTAATTTTCAACTTAATAGATTGATAAGTAATGGAGGCAAATTGGAAGAAATTAAGGAAGTCGCACCTAGAATCAAGGATTTTGATGATTGGAAGTGTGAATTAAAAAGGTTAGGAAATCAAGCCTTATCGGAGGAAAGAATGCTAAATGCGGCCATGTATTTTAGGGCTGCAGAATTCTTTCTTGAACCGAATGATCCAGACAAAGAAAAACTCTATAGTAAATTTATTGAATTAATTGATAAAGTACACCCCGATATAGGGGAAAAAAAAATAGAAATCCCTTACGAAGATACTTTCTTACCGGGTTATCATATTAAAAATTCAAAACCTAAAGGAAATATTATCATTCACGGAGGATACGATTCCTTATTGGAGGAGTTTTACAATCTTTATATTTATTTTAGACAAGCGGGATACAATGTCATTGCTTTCGAAGGACCAGGCCAAGGGACTGCGTTAAAAAGAAATAATTTATCAATGACTCACAAATGGGAAAAACCAGTTAAAACTGTGCTCGACTTTTTTAATATTGAGGATGCTATATTGATTGGGATGTCACTCGGAGGTTATTTAGCACTTAGAGCTGCTGCGTTTGAACCAAGAATAACCAAAGTAATCGCATTTGGAATCATTTACGACTTTTTTCAGGTTTTATTATCCGCAGGAGGTCCAAAAGTTAGGGAATTAGCAGAAAATCTATTAAAAACTAATAAAGTGGATCTTTTTAATAAAATTATGAAAAAACGAATGAAGTCAGATTTACTAGTAAACTGGGGAGTGAATCATGGAATGTACGTATTTGGAGTTAACTCTCCTTTTGAATACGTTAAAAAAGCGCAGTTGTTTTCAACAGCTGACATATCAGGAGAGATTACCCAAGATGTTTTATTATTGATGGGAACTAAAGACCATTTCATTCCATTAGAAATGTTTTATAAACAAATAGAAGCGTTAAAGAACGTAAAGTCACTCACGGCAAGGCTATTTACTGAGCAAGAAAACGCCTCAAGTCATTGTCAGATGGATAATTTAAAATTAGCATTAGACACGATGACCAATTGGATTGAAGAAATGAATCGGCGAACAATCTGAAGTGGTTAATTAAAAAAATTAACATCCTCCTTTTTTTCTAATATTTTGCAAAATAATTGTCACAAAAGATTAATCTTTCTTTAATCCAATCGTGTAAGGATTCAGTAGATTCGTCCAAATCATTTTCGTATTTTAACTTGATGGTTTTAGGATTCCACATTTTTACTTCAAATTCTAAAATGTATTTAATTCTCTCTTCGTATTCCTCCAACTTTTCGATAAAATATTCTTGAGTCCAAAGAGATCTCCTAAGATAAAACCATCGATCTTTACATTCCTTCAAAAAAGACGAGTTTTGAAGAAGACGATTAAATAATTGGGATTGATTACATATGTCCTTTTGCTGATCTTTAGCAGCAGCGTATCTTTCCCAACCATATTGTCCAAAACTTTTATCATAATCCCATGGTATTAAAAAGAATTTATTTGGATAACTATTTCTTATTATAAAGTAGTTATTACTCCAGAAATCGAGATGCATATTAAAATAGTTATAGAGGTAAAAATCTATTAAATTAGATTTTTCAAATAAAGAAAAAATACCATTAGTTAAGGAAAAGAAAGTATTATTATCAACACAATTAATAAAACGCACGATATAATTCATTATATCGTCCATTACTCGATAACCTTCGTATTCGTTAGGCCAGTCTTGGTGCCAAGTACTTTGATGGTATTCTCGAAGGGTAGATCCTACATCCGCTTGAAAAATCAAACTTGTTTTATTATCGTTCGACGGCTCGTTTAAATTGAATAGTCTTCGATCCGTTTTTTCAGCAAGTAAATACAAACCTTGAAATTCACCATTAAAATAAAGAGTTACATATTCAGATTCGGGTGAAAAGGCTGTAGGGTTTAATTCATTTAGGCTCGCCCATGAGTCTAATCCTAATTTAATTCGAGTTCTAGAAAAGTCCAAGTACATTGAAAATAACACCCAATCATCATCTTTTCTCATATTTAATAAAGAAATATCTTGAGAAAGTTCAAGTCTATATCCCTTTTTAGGCCATCTTCTTGAACCTCCTTCGTTACCAGAACCCCTATATTTGATTCTCGAGTTCATTGGTTTAACTTGATCTTCGATTTGATTGCTTCGTATCTCGAAGGAGCATTCAACGTACTCATTGTAAGATAATTCGTCAGAACATGTTATACATATTCGGGGTAAATCTCCAGATTCGTAAGGATCGTAAATAAAGTATGTAAAGACAAGAATAGACGAAATAAGAATTATACCTAAAAAAATAAATATCAGAAATTCTCTTCTTTTAAGAGGTTTAGCTCCTGATTTCTTAATTTGCTGAAAATTTCTCTTTTCGCTCTTCTTCTTAAATAATACCATATTCAATTAACAAACCTAATTTAAAGAATCAAGTAGAATAGTTATTTACAATTAGTCTTAGATAAATAAATAATTTCTTCTTTAATAATCTGATAAATCATTGTCACGAAAGACTTAGTATCGAAAAGATTAGTTTCTTTGCTTTACTGGTGATAATATATCAAAGAATTCCTTCTTGATATTCACATTTGATTGAAATTTTATGATAATATGATTACCGGAAAGGGTTGTGGCAACAAAATTTTTGTAATTACTTCCAAACCTTAAAAAAGTAATAATATCCCCATCATTTAACGAGGATGTATCTAATTTTGAGTTATTTTTAATACGTAAATGCATACCTTTTTGAAGATCGGTAATAGCGCGCACATTATGAAGGGTCGCAAAAGAATAGGTACCCGAATAATTTTCTATTACGTGGTCGTATAATTGGGTAAGTGGTTTTTTTTCTATTTTAACAATCTCACCTTTAATCCCTCTTTTTGCGATTAATAGCGCAGCGATAGCATGATCCACAAATCCCTTGGTTTTCACCTCACTCACTAATTCCCCCCGCTGCAGATGAAACAAAGATTCTTTCGTTGTTTTGAATTCGTCTACAAGATATATGTCGGGTGGTTCAAAACTCCCTTTTGTAATATCTTTATTAATGTCCTTACTTACATCGTTCTCCAAATCAGAGATGACGCATTCTTTATTTTCGCAAGGAATACGAAAATACTCGATAAAAAAGTCTATGATAAATTCGGCGCCTGGACCATTCCCTATAAAGATTTTATTAACAAGTTCCTTTCCTTCGCCTAGAAAGATATCCATCTCTTGAATTAATTGTTTATAAGCGATGTTATGAAATTTCTTATGTTTAATATTTTTTTTAAGATTTACGTACCATAGAGAAGGTAATTCCCCTCTCTCAATTAAGCAAAAACCTATATGTCTCGTGCCGGGGTCGACAGAAAGTATTATTTCTCCTTGGTTAAATTTAAACAAGTTGATCTGGGCTTTACCTTCACTAACTTTCATTAACGAATTAAAAAAATCTTCAAAATCCTTATTTTTTACTTGAAGGAAAAAGGTGTTTGTTTGCGATTGATAGAGTACTTCTATATCGTATTTCTCAATCAACGAGAATATGTTGTGATAGTTTTCTACTTTAACGATTATATCCTGTCGAGGTATTATTTTAATTACTTTAATTTTTTCAATAGCTTTTGCGATCGCTTGGGCAATGTCTCCCTCGTTTTTTCCAGAAATAATGTCAACGTGAAGACCATCTAAATGGAATGCGTTATAAGCTGTAGACGCTCCAAGAACATCAAAAAGTTTCTTTTCTGGTTTTCCATTTCGGGTAATAGTAAGTTTTTTTCTAAAGCGAGGTTGAATTCTCACTTTTGCCGTATTATGCCTTCCTTGCGCTGGTTTATTGATTGTGATTATACCTTTAAGTTTTGAACCGACTATTTTAAACTCAACGAGCGCTTCAAGCTTATTTTTTATAAAATCGAATTGAACATCGCCTAACACAAGGATATTTATTTTACTTTTCTCTACATAAAAATCAAATGATGGGATGATTCTCTTTATTTCTTTAAGTGCCTCAAGAGCAACATTAAATTTTTCCTTATTTTCAACTGTAATATAAAATTCTTTTCGGGGTTCGATTTCAGATAATAAACCTTGGACTTTGGAAGAAATGAATTTACCTTTAAGATATTTGGTCCCTAACTCAAACTGAACATTTACATTTAGAGAAAATTGAACAATCTCACCTTCTGCAACCTCAGAGAGAGGATTTCCCTCCAAGGAGAAAATCATTCGGATTTTAATCTTATCTGAAATCCAATCATTTTTTTTTAATGTTCCGGATAAAATCATTACATCAAGCAGCTCACCAATCCCTTTTCTCTGATTATATCCAAGTATCATAAAAGAAGGTTCCACATCTAAGTTCTTCCTTTTTCTCACATAAATAGCAATTTTTTTCATTAATGGCTCAATACCAAAAACTTCCTTTGCAGAAGTTCCAATTACGGGAACTTTATTTGCAAGTAATTTATTTAATTCTTTATGAATCTTTTCTACATCAGCAAAGGGTAAATCCATTTTAGTTGCGGCAACAATGAAGGGTAATTTTTTTTCTATAGCTTTTTCGACTAACCAATAAGTTCTTGCTTGAAAGCCTTCAGAACCGGATATAACTAACACTAGTAAATCAGCGATATCTAGACCTAAGGCTATCCCCCCTTTAAAATCAGCGTGTCCAGGAGTATCGAGGAAATTAATTAAAAGATTATTCTTTTTTAATTGAAACTGGATCACCTTTAGACTAACTGTAGTTCCATGTGCTAATTCGTAGTCTAAATTATCGGGAAATTTTCCCACTATTACTTCTATAAGACTACTTTTACCATGTTGACTGTGTCCCGCAATTAAGACATTCAGAACTCTCGGTTTTTTATCCATTCTATTATTTAAAAATGAAAGATCTTATCTAAAAATTAGGATTATAGGTTAGACCATTATAAAATA
>WJKD01000743.1 GCA_014729315.1 Promethearchaeota archaeon
ATATGATATTCATTATTTCTTCTTTAAAGTATTTTTTAAGTCGTGGATGAATGATAGTATATCCATCGGCACGTTTAATTATATATCTTCTAATCGGCTCAATTAAATCATCAAATTCATAATTTTTAAATTTTAATAATTCACAAATGTTTTGCTCTGGTATGGGGTCTGTATTATGTGAAAGAACAGCTATTATATTAATTGCATCTTCTCCTCTTACTCGCTTTCTTAGTGTTCTAAATTCAGTTAAGAGATAATTTTGCATACCTCTAGGTATTTTATTTAAATTCATAACATCGAAGTTATCATCCAAAATATCAACAATTAAAAACTGAAGGTAAAAAGGATCTCCTTCTGATTTTTCAGCAATTATATCAAAATATTTTGAATTATTGATAATAGTATTTGTCTTGGTTGAAACTGTCTGAAAAAGATCTTTAATCTGCATTTCACCCATTCTCTCAAGATAGAGATGGAATCTGATATTTCTTCGTTGAAGTCCAATTTTGTTTAAATAGTAATCTTTTTCATATCCATCTTCGCCAGCAACTCTTGCTGAAATAATAACTTTCATGTTATTGGGCAGTTCGGGTGTTATAATACCTTTCATCTGTTCAATGTTTTCCAGTTCGTCAAGTCCATCAAATACTAAAATTATTGGCTTTTCTAAATTATATCTTGCTTCGTAAATATTTTTTATAAGCTGCTCACGAGAAAAGTTAACAGTTTGCGGTAACCATCCAAATTCTAAAAAGTGAATTTGTTCTATTATCGATTCTCCAAGCAGAGAAAAATTTATAGATTCTGGAACCTGAGACTGTGAGAAAAAGTGGTAAATTATTCGTGGTTTGTACTTAACAAAATTAGCTAACAGTGCAGTTTTACCCATCCCTGATATACCTTCTATAAAAAATATTCCTGAGCCTTCATTTACAAAAGATTCTAATTGCCTCAATTCACCTTTTCTACCTCCAAATATTTCACAATAATTATAAAAAAAATTTGTATCGAAAATGCGCCTTCTAATTGGAGCGTCATACAAAGGTTTTCCCCAGTAGTCCCATTTTGCTCTTATCTCTTTGTTTAATTTTTGGCTATTCTTTGTAAGTATAAATTCGTAATTCTTTAAAAGATCAGTAATATATTTGTATAGTTCAATAAAAGGAATCTTGTTATTTTTTAATTCAGTATAAACATTTTCAATAGATTCAATTATATTTAATGGATTTGGTAATAAATTATTATTCTCAAAATATTTTTGAATTTCTTTGTTAAATTTATATTCATTTATACGGGCATTATAGAGCACATTCGCTATAATTTTATTTGTCGTTTTAAGTGAATCTTTAAAATATTTATTAAAATCCTTTTTTACAGCAAGTTGCTCAAATTTGACGCTTATATTTTGAATAGTGAACTTAAATAAAGGATCAAGTATTGGTTTTAAGAGATCAAACATAGAGTTTGTCTCATATTTTTCCTTATGTTTATCACTAACATGGGACGTGAACGGCGAGAGGATTGATCGCATTTAACTTGCTGTCTAGAATAAACTTTGAAAAAGCACCAAACAGGACTAAGAGCCGAAAGCCCTCTTGTCCGCTCCGCGCAGAGTTAGTTGATGGGTTTACTGTTTAGAATATTTCATCGAAGATTTTCTCAAGTTCGCTTTCTGTAAATGTGCCTGATTTGGAATAAGGGATTTGAAGATTATCCAAAACTCTCTTAAATCTCATATAGCCATTGTAGTCACGGAACTCAACCCACTCTACATTTAAACTATCTAATTGATTTTTATTTGTAGCAGATAATTTATCGGCAACAAAAACACGGCTATCTCGTGCAATTACAGCATCCGCACTTTCTGGGTTTCCCTTTCCCATAAGTTTTACTTCGCACTTAAAATGTTCATTGTTATGGTTGAGATAAAAGTCAACTTCTCGCTCAAAAGTAACGATATCCCCTTTATTCTTGCCTTTGGGAATAATTTTGTAATTGTTTCCTGGAACGCCGAAAAGTTTACATAGGGTCTCCATCAGCGGCTTTTCCACTCGCTTGCCTGCTGTGCTCCATAACCCTCCTCTCAAAGCCGCTCTTTTGACCGCTAACGTGTTAATAACAATTAAACTTTCGCTGACATTCAAGTCTACACTAACGCTTTTGAATTTAATCATGAGGGTAATATTGAATTGTTCGTCATCATCCACCAATGTCTTAATCGCTTCGTAAAGTTGTTCATAATGAATTTTTGAAGCTTCAATAACAATTTCCCTCCTAGCAGAATTATACATATTCGAGATAGTCTTTTTATTTAATCCTGCGTTTATGGCTATCTCGTCCGCTGAGAGATCTTCTGACAGAAATTCTTTCTTATACCAATCCGTGGTAATGTTTTCATTCCTTAATTTCGCATCTACAATCTTTTTAAAGAAGTCAATTGAGTATTGAAGAAATTCAGCATTTATCAAAGTGACGATTTCAATGCGATAATCTTCGCCCTTTAATAGTTTTCTTATGATATTCTTAGCTACTTTTTCAGTCAAAGTCATTTGTTGCCTCCCGAAGATGTTTAAGAAGATGTTTAAACTGATTAAAGTCAAAAAATTTAGGTGGATGTTTAAGTGAGAATAAATTACTCTGTTGGAAATTTTCTTTAATTCTATTAAAATACTCTTTTGATAATTCTGTTAGAAAAAAGTACCTGGATAAGTTGTAAGCAGCTTTTCCAAATGTACCACTTCCTCCAAAAGGATCAAAGACCAAGTCTCCCTGATATGAGTAATATCTTATTACTCTGTGACACAATTCAAGGGGGAAAACTGCTGTGTGTGTTTTATCAAATGTTGGATCAATATGCCAAACATTAGAGGTTTCATATTTCCCCAATACTTTACTTTCTTGAACAGTTTTATGATCATACTGACGGATATTCCAATCTAGTAATTTATGAGTCCTTTTTCTGTAAACCATTAAATATTCAGAAATCGCATTTGGTTTATACCCGAGTGGTTTTCTATGCTGTAAAAACCCAGCGTTTCTGTTTTTTGCGCTGGCTTCTGGTTTAACCCAAACGATGTCATCAATAAACTCCCATCCCATTTCTGTTAGATAAGGATGAATATCGAATGGAATTGGGTATCTTTTACTTGAATGCTGACGACTGACTCTTGGAATTATAATAGGTGATGTATTTAAAATAAAGAATCTGCCTTCTTTGGTAATTCTGTGAACTTCTTTGAATACATCTCTTAGAAATCCAAGATATTCCTTGTAGCTTTGGTAGATTGAATAATCTCTTGCATTGTAGTAAGGCGGAGAAGTGAAAGTAAGGTGAATTGATTCATCAGGAACTATACTAAGCACCTTAAGTACATCAGAGTTGACAACTACGTTCTTTAAATATTGTGGCGATTCTGCATGCAATTGTTTGGGGCTGTTTCTTTTTTCTGCATGTGAGAATTCTTTCTCAATTACTGATTGGATCAACTCATTAGGGTGCTCTTTAAGTTCGTATAATGCTTCTGAAACCTCTGGTATTCCTTTGAAGACTAATAAGCCTCGAATCGCCTGTAGAACGACTTTCGGGTCTGGATCTTTTAGTTTTTTTTTCAATGTTGGAATTGTTCTTCTCGACCTCATTCTTCCGATTGAGGAAATCGCCTCACGTCTTATCATTGTATTTTCATCGTTAGCTGATATTTCATCTAATACTTCCAAATATTTTTCACTTGAGAGTTTGCCAATATTTTTAACTGCTAATAATCGTACTTTATCATTTTTGTGCTTTGTAAGAGGCACAAAAAATTGACCATCAAGATCTCTCGGAAGTCTGCCCAAATTATCCAGAATAAAAATGAGTGAAAATGAATCGCGATTGGGATTTAATAATTTCAGCAATTCTCCATTTTCACCATTTTTTATTTTTGCAATGTCGTTTTTTGTAAGCATTTCATTACCTCAAACTTTTACTTAGCGACATATGTTCGAAATTTTATTTTAAAGCACTATTTAAAATTAGAATTTTTAGCGATTTAAATATTTACTCTATCATTATATAAAGCTCTCTACTAAAATAAAATTTCATAAGCTCAACAAAATTTCCGCTTTTAAAGAACACTTCTTTTAATTCTGGTTGTTTTGCGATCCGGGTTTTCTTACAATTTGAATTGATATCCAGAAATATAAATAAATATAATATAATGTATGTTTGTATCGGCAGTAAATTAAATGTAAATAAAAAATATAAATTTGTCAAGAAATATTTCGTCAATTACTACCATTAATTTTACATCTTAACAAAACTGAACGCCTATTTAAGTTAATACGGGCTAGGAAAATTTAGAGGCGGCCAACGACCGGATTCCGTCTAAAAGAATTAACCGATACCATGAATGCAGCCAAACGAAAACTGAACGGCTGTCCGGTCTTAACGCCTCGTTCCACTACATTGCGCCGCCTGCGGGAATGCATCCTTCCCAACCGGGGCAACTGCGTGGTCCCTCGTAGTCCGGCGGGTGTGGGATATTGCCGGAATCAGGCTGCTTGCGGTCATCCAGGTCTCTGATCAGGTATGAGCGATCTTGATGGTCGTCCTCAAAATTCCGTTGCGTGCCCACCGTAATGCCGTCGAAGACCCGGGCGCCATGCTCGATGGAGGTTCTGGCTTCCCATTTTCCGTCTTTGGGCGAGGCGAGCGGTGTCGCCGCATTATCCGGATTGATATAAAGTTTTGGAGCGTGATATTATCAGATCGGTTTCTGGCAGGCTGAAATAAAAGGCGGCAAAATGTTATATTACTTTTTTTCTACCAATTTTCCGGTAACATAT
>WJKD01000744.1 GCA_014729315.1 Promethearchaeota archaeon
GACTGATTCTGACTTTAGTCTCTGTAATCATCAAAAATTTCATATTGTTCTTGCTCGCATTCTTGATCCAAGGAGTTGGTTTCTCTTTCATTAATCCAACAATTTTGGCTATATTGAGCATAATTTCGCCAGAAAAGAAGGAAGGTCTGGTTTACGGTATATATAACTCTTCTGCAGGAGTAGGCGTAAGTTTAGGAGCATTCTTATCGGGTTTTCTTGCCAATTATTTGGAAAGGGAATGGAGAGTATTATTTATATTAAATCCTCTGATTGCATTCATCGCTCTAATATTTTTTACTTTTGCTTTGAAAGATTGCGAACTGCTAGTATGTCGGACTTTTGAATTTAACGAATCTGAAAGTTCATCTATAAATAAATTAAAATCAAAAATAAAAGCAACGTTTATCCAATTAAAAAAAGCTCTTAACCTAAGAATTATCCTCCTTGGTGTTTTAGGGTTTTTATGCTTTTTTGTCGTTATCACTCTAACTAACACTTTAAACGAGCAAATAAGATTATCGCTCTCCCATTTAAGTAATATGCAAATAATTACAATAGTGAGCCTTATTTTGACAATAAACGGGCTGATTTCCATCTCTTTATCACCAATAACGGGTTATTTACTAAATAAAGTCAATCCCCTCTTAATGATTGGTATTGGGTTTCTTCTGATGTCTTCGATGGTGTTTATGCCATATGGAACATCCATTCCTTATTTTATGATAATCAGTTTCACAACTTATATGGGTTCTGCGTTTATTTGGCCGGCATTATTTGAATTATCGATGAATATAGATAGGCAGACTAAGGGAACGAATTCAGCAATTATAAATAGTTTTAGATTTACTGGATACGCAATGGTCGGACCAGTATATCTCATCTGTGGTATTCCCGTCATCTATTTATGGGTATCAATATCCATTATTATTGGCATTACAATAATTCTGCTTTATCGAAAAATTTAAGATAATGATAATTTATTAGCTATAAAAAAAAGAATTATAAAATAAAGTTAATAACCTAATATAAAAAAACTATATAAAATATTGTGAGTATTAATATTAAGACCGAATATACCACCAATGTAAAAGATAATCACTGAATTATAATGTTAAATAAGATTGAAAAAGATTTAATTTCGAAAACTGAAGCTAACAAGACAAGGAATATAAAGATTCTCTACTGGGGAATGGCCGGGTCGGGGAAGACAACAATAGTCGATACTCTTTATAGAATCACTAAAGAAAATCAAAAGGATGTTGAACCAGTGGGAGATTTAACAAAAATTAGCATGAGTTCTGGAGCGACTCTTTATTTCGATCGCGGAATTTTTCGGTCAACTGCAGAAACTAAGGTAATGTATCATGTATATACCGTTGCTGGTCAAAAACGGTATTCTCCGTTGAGAAAAAGAATATTTAAGGGAACCGATGGAGTGATTTATGTTGTTGATTCGCAAACACACTTACTTGAGGATAACATAGAATCATTGAAGGAGTTGAAGAAGGTGAGTGAAGGGAGATTAATAAAAGAAATTCCAATGATCGTCATGCTTAATAAACAAGATCTTACTGAAGTCATTAGCGAGCAAATCTTTAAACAAATCTTGAAAGAAGAACGATTATGGTATGAGCCTGGTGACGAATTAAGTCTTTGGAATCCTATAATCTACAAAACTTGCGCTTTATACGATAAAAAAAAAGACATTTATCGCAGTTTTGCAGAATGCCTAAGAAGAACGGGACTTTATTTACTGTTTGGTAACGGTCAAGCGCCAGAAAAGCTGCAGATTAACAGCTGAACAAAACTTATTTTTGATTATATTCTTTTTGGAAATAATACTCCAATAAATTGAGATATACAGCAATTTTTATATGACGATTATTATGTAAGATTTGAAAAATTAAATAAAAGTAATCTTAATATCTTCCATTTTATTTTAAATCAAAAAATAGAAAATTTTAAACGTTTAGTCGGTGAGAAACACAATTGGTTCAATTTAAAATGTCTAATTATGATTCCTTCGAGCATCCTTGCGGAGATTGTAAAAGTTTTGATGATGGATTCTGCTATCGTTTTTTCTTCCCAGTACAAGAAAAACACGCGCCTTGTACTAAATTCAAGCTTAAAGAATCCGAAGAATTAGAATCAACGAATAGTGAGGACGGTCAAACCCAGTTAGTTATCAAAGAATTATTCGAGGATTTTTTAGATAAATTAACAAAATTTAAAGAAGGAATAATAGGGCGTCCATTTGACGAAATATACATCGATTTAGATACCTTGATTGAAGAATACGAAAATAAACTTAAAATTTATTTTTAAGAACTTAGTGGTGCTGAATATTTCTTCCTTATTGGGCTAATATACTATTCCTAAATATACTATTTCAACTAATTTTGACAATTATGGTTCTTATGGGACTAAAAACGAGTAAGATGTTGAGAATGTTTCCAAAACAAAAGAATTACTTAGTATCTATCTATTAAAAACTATCAAATTTCGGATTGATTAATTTGTAAAGATTATTACTCGTCAAACTCTGGAGTGGAATCATTCTTCCTATTTTGTAAGATATTTGCTCGTTCTTCTAAGATTTCCTTAACTATCTTAAGATCAGAAGGATACCAACGTATTGAGCAAATCCAGAGAATAATTCCTGGTATGGCAATTAAACCTATGATGACAGCAATTAATTGATAATTTTGACCAGATAAAGTTATTAAAAGCCCCGCAATTAAAGGTCCAGCACCATATCCAATATTCTCTAAGAATTGATTCCAACTTACTATTTGTCCTTGCGCCTCAGGGAGGTTAATATCTTGAAGGATTGGTGGTTGATTAATAGCGTAGAGGGTTGATATTGTACTTGAGGTGAAATATATCATACCCATCATCCATATCACGGGAGATCTAAAGAAGTTCGTAAGATTCTCCCCCTCTGCTATAGTTAAGTGAGGTAGAGGAAGGTAGAACATAAGAATGAAAGTAAATCCTCCAGCAGCTAGGGAAAAAATGATAAAATAAAGTCTTCTAATATGATTTTTTTCTGCAACCCGATCAGAAACCTTCGCTAATACTATTTGACCAATTACTCCTCCCGTTAATCCGAATACGACTAAAAACACGCCTGTTGAGAAAGGAGAGAAATTATGAGGGGGATTTTGAATATAAGGTAATATTAGTATATGGATACTCCCAATAAAAACATTCGTGAATATCCCTTCAATAAGTGCAACGAGATTGGTTTTACTGAGCATAGTTTTACGTCTAGTTTCTCTATTTATCTTAAAATCGTATTTAATGTTTTCGTCTTGTAGAACACTTATAAGTTCCTCGTTTTGAGATCCTCTTTTAGGTTCTTTAATGTGAATTAAGGTAATAAAACCCGTTATAGTAATTGCGACTCCTATTACTACAAAAAATAGTCTCCATTGTCCTATTTGAAATAAAAGTCCTCCCACTAAAAAGCCTAACATTGTAAAAATAGACATTATTATGAAAAAACGACCAAAAAACTGAGATCTCTGTTTTTTTGGAACTATATCGTGTGAAAGGGAAACGATTGCGGGGTACGAACCTCCCGCAAAGCACGCAAATATGAAAATAAACAGAAAAAAATACCACCATGTCCGTATTCCCCCTCCTTCGTTTGCAAAACTAATCATCACCATACTAAAGCCTCTAAATATAGAGATTATAAAAAGAATGAAAGTCCGAGAATATTTATCAATGTATCTTCCAATTAATAATCCTGCGATGGAAGAAGTCCAAAATAAAGTAGTTACTAGAATCCCCATCTCAAGAGCGCGATATGGCTCATCAGGCCACATAATACGAGAGAGTGGAACGGTTAGAACAAATATACCGGAAAATGCAAGACTTTGAAATCCTGCCAGTAAATACACCGGCCAAAAGATTTTGGTAAGCTTTATCTCATTTATATTGAGAGTTTTCTTAGGGCTCATTAATAATAGTGTTTTGATGTCCTTTCTAATATATTAAAAGAATGGAAAATGTAATAAGAATATAATTAATTAATTACTTCTCCTGTCATTTCTCATCTAAAATTAACTAAAATTATTAAGAAATACAATTTGTTATTTGAAGATTGCAGAGTCACGATTTAATAAGGTTCCCTTGTGTCACATCAACACCATTTTCCTTCCTTAATTTTTTCGCTCTCTCCTCAAGAATTTCCCTAACTGACTGAACATCATCAGAAAACCATCTTAAAGAAAGAGACCAAAGTATAATACCAGGTAAAATACAAAAAATAATTATCATAACAACAAATTGATAATTATAACTGGACGCAATAAGTAATACTCCCGCAATTAAAGGCGCGATTCCTCGACCCAAAGATTCAAGAAATTGATTCCACGAAACAATTTGTCCTTGACTTTCAGGTAAGTTTATTTCTTGAAGAATTGGTGCTTGATTAACTATATAAAGTGAAAAAATTGACCTCGACATGAAATATAAAACCCCCATTAACCAAATAACGGGAAAAGACATTAATAGAGGTATATTTTCACCTTCTTCTGGTGTCAGATGTGGTAAAGGCAAAAGAAAGATTAAAGCATAAGCCGATAATCCCGCAACTATCGAAAGAATAATCATTGGAACCCTCCTTATTGGATGATCTTGAGCTAATTTGTCGCATAATCGAGCTAGAATTACTGTTCCTAAAAGTCCACCAGTTAATCCAAATATGACTAAAAATATGCTTGTTGAGAAAGGAGCAATATTATGAGGTGGACTTTGAATATATGGTAAAATTAAAGATGTTAAACTTCCCATTAGTATCATTGTAAAAATACCTTCAACTAAAGCAACGCGATTGGTCTTACTAAACATAGTTTTACGCATTGTAGTTTTATCAACTTGAAATTCATATTTAACTTCATCGTCCTTTAAAATATCCATCAATTCTTCTCTCTGAGCACCTCTTTTTGGTTCATTAATACTAAGGAAAAATATTATACCCATGATTAAAATACTCAATCCTATGCCCCAGAAAAAAAGCCTCCAGAAACCTTGTTGAACCAAATAACTCGCAACAAGAAAACCTAACATAGTAGCTATAGTTCTGACTATTTGATAATAGCCAAAAAAACGAGATCTTTGATGACGGGGTATCGCATCGTCGGATATCGATACAACAGCGGGCCACGCACCTCCAGCAAACACTCCAAATATGACAACAAATATAGTAAAATATCCCCAAGTTTCTAACCCTCTTCCCACAATTGCAAATCCTAACATAATCATTGAAACCGCTCGAACGACGGATATTATTAGAATTATAGTTTTTCTCGAATATTGATCAATAAACCTTCCAAATATTAAACCAGCAAGCGAATCGCTCCAAAACAATAATGTAATCATCATTCCAATCTCTACTGCGTGATACGGCTCGTTGGGCCACATTAACAAAGAGAGAGGTACAACCAATACAATTATTCCGCCAAAACTTATGTGCTGAAACCCATTCAATAGATAAAGGGGCCAAAAGTTTTTAAAAATAGAAATTGAAGTTTCGTTTACCTTCTGTTTGCTCATTATCTAAATTATATTCTTTAATATCAGCTAATTAGTTTGGTTAAATGATTTTTAAAATTTTAATATATTGAAATATAGACACTATAGAGAAATCTTTTACTAATACTTCCGGACTTTTAAAAAGAACTTTTAATTCAATTTAAATATAAATTTATCTCAGAACTGGTTTTAAACCATGATTTTCCTTAATCCTTCTGATGGTTTAACTATTAAGTAAAACGACTTTATTCTTTTTATTTATCAGAGCATAATTCCAATTTCATTAATTCCAAAATCAAATATTAGTGAATATCGGAGAAAAGGTTATTTTTTTTACATAATTATGTTTTGTATAAATTTTAAAATGGAATGTGTAGTTCATTGAAAGATGTATTGATAATAGCAGATGGAAGTAGCGAGATTGGAATGGGTCATTTAACGAGAGAACTCGACATAGGAAAAGAATTGCAAAAGCGTGGGTTTGAAGTCATTTTTTTATCTAAAAATTACCAAGAAGGGATTAAGATAATAGAAAAAGAAAGAATAAAGATCTATAAGATAGATAAGACAATTAAAAATATAACTGAAGCCATAGAGAATATGAAAAAGTTATTCGCTCCCAATTTTCATTGGTTTGATTTTATTATCGTAGATTTACCTTACTTTTTTGAGAATCAATCCTATATAGATTATTTAAAAAAATATTGTCAAAAGATTGTCATTATAAGTGATGCTCCCAAGTTTTTCAAAATTAACGCCGATCTCGTTTTTTTAATAAGCTCTCACCGGGATTCGATCTTTTTAGACGATGAAACGAACACTAAATATTTTTGTGGTCTACGGTATTTTCCTTTACGCGAATCTTTCCAAAAGGTTGGAATAAAAACAATCAAACCAAAAGTCTCTACAATCCTCTTAACATTCGGTGGGAGCGATCCTATGAATTTCTCTAAGAGGATTTTAAATTTACTGAAAAAAAAAAGGGTTGACGCTGAAATTATTTTAGTCTCGGGAGCGGGATATCCACTAGGGAAATATAAGGAATTAATTATAATTGCTGACGATAAGATTTCGTTGCTCCGCGATCATAAAAGAATGATAGATTTATACCAAAAAGCGGATATATGTCTCTGTTCAGCGGGTAATACTTTAATTGAGGTCTTAACATGTGGCGTTCCAGCAATTGTCTTACCTCAAACTCAAACGGAGGATCAGAGAGCTCAAAAATTTAAAAAAAAAGAAATGATCTATAACATGGGTTTAGAATTTAATGATGAAGAGTTATATCAAAAAATATCAAAACTTATTTCAAAGGAGAGAATCAGAAAAAAATTTAGCTCTAAAGCTCAAACCTATCTAGATGGAAAAGGCGTAAAACGAATTGTTGAAAAACTGGTCAAGAATTAAAATTTCTATAAATGTGAAATTTATATTATAATGCAAAAGCGAAATTGTTAAATGTTAAACGAATTTTTAGATTTAATACATAGTGTTTAAAGCTTACTTATTGATTTATAATAAACTCGAGCATGTTATCATATGATCTGGTTAAAAATTATGGCGGACTATTTTTGCTGGCCTCTATGGTATTATAAAGGAACTGATAAAATAGGAAACATCGATCCAAAAAAGCTTAATTTAAAAGAAAAGACGATTAAGCTCTTAGAAAAATGGGCAGAAAAATTCGATAGTTTTATAGATATAGAGGAACCAAACCGAGATTTGGAAATTTCTAAAGAAGAATTAGAATCCTTCGAAAAACAAGGATTGATGATATGGAAACGGTTGAAAAAGGAATTAAAAGAAGAATATGAAGTAGCGTTTTTTAGTAATAAATTCGGAAAGATATTTGAAAATATCGAGAATTATTAAATCTTACCAGCTATTTTTCTTCTAAAGGTTATTTTATCTTTTTGATAATATTAACAATTTGATTATTTTTATAAACAAAGTCGATTTGGTTTTCTATAATTAAAATTGTATAAATAAATGTTTGATTAAAGTTTAAACATTTGGTTAATTATTCTTCAAGAAATACCTTATCAATATAAACAAATACAAAACGCTTGGAAAACATTATTATGAACGACGAACAAAAACTCGTAGAAAAGCTTCAATCAAGGTCTTTTTGTGGTGTGATTTTTGATTTTGATGGCACTGTTATTGATATAAAGGAACCGCTTAAACGAGCAATAGAAGAAGCTTTTGCTGAATATGGAATTAAAGATGATATCGGTCAGACAATTCGCGAGATAGGCTCCGTTATCGAATCAGTACAAGGA